>NZ_BKFU01000029.1:0-39381 GCF_008980265.1 Acinetobacter sp. TUM15064
TGGGCTGTTAAGTTTTTCTAATTAATATTAGTTTTTCAATGGAAAATAATAATTTTACTTATTTAAAACAGTATCTTGGTAATCGGTAAAATGTGAATAGTCAATTAAAATACAACGGTTTAGGCTGCTTTATACAAAATTAAAAAGAATTTTTATTTGGTGGAAATATCACTTTTTGTTTGAATGTTATTCAAATATTGAACCGAATCATAAAAAAGAAGCATTAATTTGTAAAAAGATGTGGGAGAGCTGATCTGTTAAGGAAAGTGATGTTTTTGTACGGTGGAATCATCTTTTCGGTATGACAAGGTCTGATTTTGATGTTAAGTTGAGATTAAGAAAAACAAGAATATATGCTAAGTAAAGAGGTTGATATGCAAGACACAAATGCAATTTATGACATTGCCGTTGTTGGAGCTGGAATCAATGGAGTGGGAATTGCAAATGATGCTGTTGGTCGTGGCTTAAATGTTTTCGTCTGCGAAAAAGATGATTTAGCTAGTCATACGTCTTCAGCGAGTAGCAAACTCATCCATGGTGGATTGCGTTATCTGGAACAAAAAGAATTTCGTTTAGTTCGTGAAGCATTACTTGAGCGTGAAGTCTTATTAAAAAAAGCGCCACATTTGATCCATCCCATGCGTTTTATCATGCCACATCAACCGTATTTGCGCCCAGCATGGCTAATTCGTTCGGGCTTATTTATTTATGATTATCTGGCAAAACGAGAAACTCTTGAAGGTTCTGAGTTAATTTATTTTAATGCTGATAGTCCACTAAAGGAAACGATCAGTCGTGGTTTTGAATACTCTGACTGTACCGTAGATGATGCTCGGTTAGTGGTGGTCAATGCATTGCAAGCACATGAACTAGGAGCGCAGATTCGAACACAGACCCGCTGTGTTTCTGCAACTCAGCAAGAGGGTGTGTGGTGTTTAACCTTAGAACATCAAAAACAACAATATCAAATTAAGGCAAGAGTTTTGGTGAATGCTACAGGTGCATGGGTCACTGATTTTATTCAACAGCAGTTGCTTCAAACGCCCAAAGCTGGAATTCGATTAGTACAAGGCAGTCACATTGTTGTGAAGCGCTTATACCCCGAACATCACGCTTTTATCCTGCAAAATGATGATCAGCGTATTGTTTTTGTGATCCCTTATTTAGATGAATACAGTTTGATTGGGACAACAGACCTAGAGTTTGAGGGTGATCCAAATCATGTACACATTACCGAACAAGAAACGGCATATCTAATAGATGTTATTAACGATCATTTTAAGCTGCAATTACAGCTTGATGATGTCATTTCTACCTATGCTGGTGTTCGGGCGCTGTATGATGATGAAAGCGCACAGGCTTCTAAAATAACCCGTGATTATGTCCTTGCACTGTCGAATGAAAGAGAACACGAAGCACCTCTTTTGACAGTGTACGGTGGAAAGTTAACAACTTATCGAAAGCTAGCAGAAGCAGCATTATCTCAGCTCAAACGGTATTTTCCTCAGATGAAAGCAGAATGGACGCTACAAGCAAAATTACCGGGTGCGGAGGATTTTGATTCAGTGGAATTATTGCGGACAGAATTAATGCAGAGTATTCAAGGTTTGGATTTACATACTGCACAGCGTTGGGCTAAAACCTATGGCTGTCGTGTTTGGCAGATGCTAGATGAGAAGAAGACCATGCAGGATTTAGGGCAGTCATTTGGGTATGGTCTATATCAGCAAGAGGTTGATTATTTATATAGAGTTGAATGGGCTAGGCATAGCCAAGATATTCTCTGGCGAAGAACAAAGCTGGGTATGAAACTCAATATAGCTGAAGTCCGAAGTTTAGATATGTATCTACATGATTTACATCAGCGTCGTGTGCAGGGTGATGCTGCCTAGTCTTGCATTGATGTTTATCTTCTTAAAAGTAGAGCATTGGGATTAAAAAAAGCCGCTTGCGCGGCTTTTTAAGCTTAGATTTCAATACCACCTAATTGTTTGCAGTCCACAGGTGTTTTCCATTTCACAGCAGTACCCCAAACCACTGGACGAACAATACGCCAAGGCCAGAATCCAAATCGTTGGCTTGCATTGTAATTAATCACCACATTGCCACCCACTTGGTGCGCGCGTTCAGCAAAGCGTGGATAAAGTTCTTCCACACTGCCATAAGTGCCTTTAGCAACTTTAATGCGTTTTTTGATGTCAAATTGAGTAGAGTCTGGAGTACCTTTAATGGCACAGACGTGCAGTGTAGATGTTGTTGTTGGTTCAGTTTGAGCCATTGCTAGGCTTGATACACCAACTAGACTGATGGTTAGCATGAGTGTTTTGAACATAGTTTTCCCCTTTGATGTTTCTTTTTGATTTATAAAGTTAAATTTTTAAAATATTTGAAAGATTGAAAAAAGACCGCTTATGCGGTCTTTTTTGAGAGCTTAATTTAAAGGTTAAGCAGATTTTTTCACAGCTTCTAAAAGTTCGTTTTGACGAGTTTTAAGAGCAGCTGGTAAGCGTTCACCAAGTTTATTGAACAACTCAGTATGACTTTCAATTTCTTTGATCCATTGATCTTTATCTTGAGAAGTCACAAGTTCAAATTGAGCTTTAGTAAAGTCAGAACCTGTCCAGTTTAATTGCTCATAAGTTGGTACTAAACCAATTGGAGTCTCAACAGCATCAGCACGGCCTTCACAGCGGTCAATGATCCACTCAAGAACACGCATGTTTTGACCAAAACCAGGCCATACAAAGTTACCTTCAGCATCACGACGGAACCAGTTCACGTTGTAAATGCCTGGGAGTTTGTTGCCTGCAGCTTTTGCTTTTGCTGCAACTTCTTCACCAAGTTCTAACCAGTGAGAGAAGTAATCCGCCATGTTGTAACCCGCAAATGGAAGCATTGCGAATGGGTCGCGACGAACGACACCTTGTTGACCTACAGCAGCTGCAGTTGTTTCAGAGCCCATAGTTGCAGCTTTATAAACACCATCTACCCAGTCAAATGCTTCTGAAATAAGAGGCACTGTGTCCGCACGACGGCCACCGAAGATGAATGCAGAAATCGGTACGCCTGCTGGGTTTTCCCAGTCAGCATCAATAGAAGGACATTGACCTGCTGAAACAGTAAAGCGTGCATTCGGGTGAGCTGCTTTTTCTTCACCAGTGTGCGGTTGACCTTTCCAATTAGTTAGGTTAGCAGGCACTTCTTTAGAAAGACCTTCCCACCATACTTCACCGTTGTCTGTTACAGCAACGTTGGTATAGATAACATCTTTAGTTAATGTTGCCATACAGTTTGGGTTCGTCTTGGTATTTGTACCAGGCGCTACACCAAAGAAACCAGCTTCAGGGTTGATCGCATATAAGCGACCATCTTCACCTGGTTTGATCCAAGCAATATCGTCACCTACGGTTTCAATTTTCCAACCTTCGTAACCCGCTGGTGGAATCAACATAGCAAAGTTCGTTTTACCACATGCAGAAGGGAATGCTGCTGCGATGTAGTGTTTCTCGCCTTGTGGATTTGTTACGCCAAGGATCAGCATGTGTTCAGCTAACCAGCCTTGTTGACGACCCATAGAAGAAGCAATACGTAAAGCTAGGCATTTTTTACCTAACAATGCGTTACCACCGTAACCTGAACCATAAGACCAAATTTCACGTGTTTCTGGATAGTGAACGATCCATTTTTCAGGATTGCAAGGCCAAGCCACGTCTTTTTCGCCGATCGCAAGTGGAGCACCTACTGTATGAACACAAGGAACATATTCGCCATCAGTACCTAATACGTCATAAACAGCTTTACCCATACGAGCCATTTTAGACATACTGACTGCTACATAAGGAGAGTCAGTAAGTTCGATACCAATGTGTGCAATATGAGAACCTAAAGGACCCATAGAGAACGGTACTACATATAAAGTACGACCTGCCATTGAACCGTCGAACAAACCATTTAGACGAGCACGCATTTCAGCAGGCTCTTCCCAGTTGTTTGTTGCGCCAGCATCTTCTTGTTTTTCAGAACAGATGTATGTACGACCTTCAACACGAGCAACGTCAGAAGGGTCAGAATTTGCAAGATAAGAACCAGGATGTGTTTCTTGGTTAAGCGCTTGCATCGTGCCGTTAGCGATCATCAAGTCGATATAACGTTGATATTCTTCTTCGCTACCGTCACACCATTCAATTTTCGCTGGTTTTGTTAATTTTGCAATTTCTTCCACCCATGCAATAAGCTTAGGGTGACGAACGAATTCTGGTGCGTTCACTTGGGTCATGGTGAGGCCTATCTCAAATATGTACACAGTTGTACAAAGTACAATCTCAACAATAGATTTACTGCTGAGATGAAAAGATGAAAAAAAAGTGGCTGTATTAAAGCATAATTTGATAAAAAAAATAAGACCAAAGCCGTATCTAAATTATGAACAATTTTGTAAAGGTATTTCATTTTAATTATTAAAAAACAATATTTTACTTTAATTTTATTGCTTTATTTGATGTATTTATTATATTTATGAGTATTATTCATTTAAAATATTTAAATTAAAAACAATGGTTTATAAATATTTTGTGATTGAGATTTATTATTGATTAAATAAATGAACGTCATTTGATTTTTACATAACCAAACTGTTAACTGTTGAATTTTTGGACAAAAATAGAGTAATTACTTTATGGAAGAGTGCGGGATGTCTGAGCAGTTAAAACCTTTGTCACTTATTTATAACAAAAAATCAGGTTTTCATGCCACAAATAAAGATGAAGTGTATGAACAACTGCTAGCCGATCTGAGTACTGCTGGTTTTGAAATACAGTCATTTGAGTTAAGTGAGTGCATGGACTTTGATCAGATGATGCAAGAGGTTTTATTACGTCATCGACAAGCAGAACATATAGGTGTTGTGGTTGCTGCAGGTGGAGACGGAACATTAAATGCAGTCGCTTCAAAGCTAATGGGTACTGATATTCCTATGGGAATATTGCCTTTAGGTACATTTAACTATGTCGCACGGGTCTTGAATATCCCGCTAGATTTATTAGAAGCGGCACATGTGATTGGCACGGGGAAAACACGTTCTGTGCATGTGGCACAGCTCAATCAACACATTTACCTGAACAATGCCAGCTTAGGGTTATATCCTTTATTTATTCAAAAGCGAGAACAGTTTAATCAGCATTTTGGACGTTTTCCATTGCATGCGTATACCTCGGCATTGGATGTTCTTATTCGTAACCGTAAAGAGTTAAAACTTGAGGTTGAAGTTGATGGGCAGCTTTATCCTGTTAAAACGCCATTGATTTTCTTTGGAAATAATCAGCTTCAATTGGCTGAAATGAAATTGCGTATTGCAGAAGCTGCCGAAGCTGGAAAGGTAGCAGGGGTGGTTGTTGCAAAAAGTGATAAACGCACACTGTTTAAAACCTTGTGGCAACTGATTAAAGGCAATTTGGATCAGGCTTCCGATGTTTATAGCTTTGCCGCAGATGAAGTGATTGTGCATTCAAAGCATAACAAGCTTACGGTTGCCGTAGATGGTGAAATCATTATGATGAAACCGCCTCTAAAAATTACAGTACGTAAACATGCACTGAATATCATGGTACCTGCATGATTTTACATTTGTCTGATTTACATTTCGGCACAGAACGCGAAGCCTGTTTGCAGGCTATTCATCTGTTATGTGAGGAACATCCTTTTGAAGCCGTAGTGGTTAGTGGCGATTTAACCCAGCGTGCACGGTTTATTCAGTTTTATGCTTGTCGGCAGTTTTTAGACAGTTTGAAGTTACCGTATTTGGTGGTGCCAGGAAATCATGATATCCCGCTGTACCATATTTGGAATCGTTTTTTTAATCCATTTGCGCGTTATCAACTGTTTTTTGGGGGGATGGAAAACACCTTAGAAACTGAACACTTTTATGTCATAGGCGTGAACAGTATTCGGAGGCGTTACCACACACGGGGGCATATTTCACTGAGCCAAATTCAAGAGATTGACCTGAAATTACAACTAGCACCTGCACACAAAATAAAGCTGATCGCCGCGCATCAACCTTTTTATACGCCACCAGACCATAGTCATGGTGTGAAAGACTGTCCAATGCTTGGTCGTATTGCGCTGGAGCAATGGAGTCAACAGGGTTTAAATGGGCTCTTGCATGGGCATTTGCATCATCCAGCAGTCTATGATCTGAATCAGATTTATCAACTTGGAGTATCACATCCTGTATTGGATATTCATGCTGGAACAGCGACATCTTATCGTTTACATGGTGGACGACCGAATAGCTTAAATATTATTTTAAATAATGCAGATGTGCAGCATTTGAGCTTTAATTCTGCAATAAATCGCTTCGAGTTGATGCAGAAAAATATCTCAGATTGATTTGTGTGTCTAAACTTTGATTAGGTTTGCTTAAAAAGAGCGCAAAAATATAAAAATATTTTGTATTTGCCCTTGAAGCCCTTTTTTCCATCCCCACAAAAGTGTCATATCAAAATTTTGTTGATGACCTAGGAATAAGAAGTCATCTTCACATCGTAATCAATGACATTCTGAAAATGTCTATGGAGTTAGAAATGAGCAAAATTCGTCCTTTACATGACAACGTTGTGATTCGCCGCGTAGAGAAAGAAACTAAAACTGCTGGCGGTTTGATTTTGAGCACTTCTGCTGCTGAACAGCCAGCTCAAGGTGAAATTATTGCAGTAGGTAATGGCAAAATCACAGACAATGGCGTTCGTGCTTTAGACGTAAAAGTGGGCGACAATGTACTGTTCGGTGCTTATGCAGGCACTAAAGTTAAGGTTGAAGGCGAAGAGCTTCTAGTAATGAAAGAGTCTGATATTTTAGCAGTTCTTGAAGGTTAATTCGGAACGGTCATTTGCTGTTTAAGCAATACAATTGATTAAAATTTAAGAATATTTGGAGTTAAGCATGTCAGCTAAAGATGTAAAATTTGGTGATTCAGCACGTTCTAAAATGATTGCAGGCGTAAACGTACTTGCAGATGCTGTAAAAGTGACTTTAGGCCCTAAAGGCCGTAATGTTGTGATCGACCGTTCTTTCGGCGCACCGCACATCACTAAAGATGGTGTAACTGTTGCGAAAGAAATTTCTCTAAAAGACAAATTTGAGAACATGGGCGCTCAATTGGTTCGTGAAGTATCTTCTAAAACCAATGACATCGCGGGTGACGGTACAACAACAGCAACTGTACTCGCTCAAGCAATTTTAAATGAAGGCATCAAGTCTGTAACTGCGGGCATGAACCCAATGGACTTGAAACGTGGTATTGACCTTGCAGTTAAAGCATTGGTTGCTGAAATTAAAGCAACAGCAAAACCTGCTTCTGATACTAAAGCGATTGAACAAGTGGGTTCAATCTCTGCAAACTCTGACGAAACTGTAGGTAAACTCATTGCACAAGCAATGGAACGCGTAGGCAAAGAAGGCGTGATTACCGTTGAAGAAGGTTCAGGCTTTGAAGATGCTTTGGACGTTGTTGAAGGTATGCAGTTTGACCGTGGTTATATCAGCCCGTATTTTGCAAACAAACAAGACACTTTAACTGCTGAACTTGAAAACCCATTCATTCTTCTTGTTGATAAAAAAATCAGCAACATCCGTGAATTGATTACTGTGCTAGAAGCTGTTGCTAAAACAGGTAAACCACTTTTAATCATCGCTGAAGATGTTGAAGGTGAGGCTTTAGCTACACTGGTTGTCAACAACATGCGTGGCATTATTAAAGTATGTGCGGTTAAAGCGCCAGGTTTTGGTGACCGTCGTAAAGCAATGCTTCAAGATATCGCAATCTTGACTGGTGCGACTGTGATTTCTGAAGAAGTGGGCATGACGTTAGAGCAAGCTTCTCTTCAAGACTTAGGTACTGCGCACAAAATTACAGTATCTAAAGAAAATACTGTGATTGTTGATGGTGCTGGTGATGCAACTCAAATTGCTGAACGTGTCACTCAAATCCGTGCGCAAATTGAAGAGTCGACGTCTGAATACGACAAAGAAAAACTTCAAGAACGCGTTGCTAAATTGGCAGGCGGTGTAGCTGTGATCAAAATTGGCGCAGCGACTGAAGTTGAAATGAAAGAGAAAAAAGACCGTGTAGACGATGCGCTTCATGCTACGCGTGCTGCGGTTGAAGAAGGTGTGGTTGCTGGCGGTGGTGTTGCACTGGTACGTGCTGCAGCTGCGCTTGATGGCGTAACAGGTGCAAACGATGATCAAAATGTAGGTATCAACATTTTACGTCGTGCGATTGAAGCACCACTTCGTCAAATCGTTGCCAATGCGGGTGATGAGCCTTCAGTTGTGATCAATGCCGTGAAAAATGGTCAAGGTAACTTTGGTTATAACGCTGCAACGTCTGAGTATGGTGACATGCTAGAAATGGGTATTCTTGACCCTGCGAAAGTAACACGTTCTGCACTTGAACATGCTGCATCTGTCGCAGGTTTAATGTTGACTACAGAATGTATGATTACTGACGTTCCAGAAGACAAGCCTGCAATGCCTGATATGGGTGGCATGGGTGGTATGGGCGGCATGATGTAAATACTCGCCTAGCGTTGCTAATCAAAAAATCCCTGCATTTCGCGGGGATTTTTTATTTGGGTAAGTTATTCCAAAAACTTGATTATTTTAACATTCAGCTCAGATTGGCTAGGTCGTTACCTTTTATCGCATTACATTTATTTCAATAAAGTCTGAATCAATCAATTAAATACGGTTGTCAGCAGTAAGGTTGATTGAATCATTTGTTGATTACTTTTAAGAGAAGGGCTATCTCGAATAAAACGATATTATTCACATTTATTCCGACATGATTTGTGATGGACTGATATTTCTTGAAATATTTGGAATTAAATAAAATATACATTTATAGATTAATTGCTGTTTTATTGATCTAAATCCGATGTATTTGATCTTCAGCATTGCTAGAATCTGCGCGAATTTTAGCAATGTGGTGTTTTTTGTGTTCGAGAAGCTTGCAGAACAAAGTTTAACCTTAATGGGGTGGCAGATTGATAATCACTGGGATTTGAATATCAATCAATGTGTCATGATTGCAGCGCCACATACCAGTAATTGGGATGCACTCTATGCGCGTTTGGCACTAAAAGCCTTAGGGGTGAATGTCCGTATCACGATAAAAGACAGTTATATGAAGTTGCCTTTTGGCCCTTTTGTCCGTGCTATGGGGGGAATTGGTATTGACCGTCGTCCAAAACATGAAGGTGAACCACGTCCAAGCATGGTGCAATTGATGAGTGATCTTTTTAAAGAACATCCTAAATTAGTCATGTTAGTCACCCCAGAAGGAACACGTGCTAAGCAGGAGCAATGGAAAACAGGTTTTTACCATGTTGCGATAAGTGCAGGTGTACCGATTGCATTGGCTTATATGGATTATGCAAAGAAAAAAACGGGAATCGGTAAAATTGTTTACCCTACGGGTGACTATGAGAAAGATATGGCAGAGATTATGGCATTTTACGCTGAAATTTCAGCGAAATTTCCGCAGAAGTTTAGTGTAGATACGCGTTATCATTCAGATTCTATGAAACAAGAAATTGAAGCATAATCAGTGATAAATCAAAAAAGACAGCACGCATGCTGTCTTTTTATTTGTCCAAAATTTTAAGGTGTGTCTTGAGCCGTGGTCGGTAAAACGCCACCTAAAGATTGACAGGCTGTAGTGTAGTTTTGTAGCTGGGTTTCTATAACTTCAGGTAGTGGCAGGTCAAAGATTTTATCGCCATGTTGATAGCTTTCTACATAAGATTGGGCTTTTTGTTTGCTGCTAGCAAGTATTTGTTCATGAAAACTGGTCATGGAGCTGTGATCAGCTTGGTCACGTTCAATATTTTGACAATCGAAATATTGTAATAGTTTTTCAGCTTGTTTAATTTCTTTAGATGAGCTGATGGAGCAGGCACTGACAAAGCAAAGACTAAAAAGTGCAAAATACGGTTTCATATATGCTGAATAGATGGTTTTTGAGAGTGGCGTTATTGTATAAATTTTTGTGAATAGTGAGAAAGCTTAAACATCGTAAGTTGCTTAAAGAAGTGGCAATTTTGACAGAAAGCACACAATTAAATGTCTAGATCGTTTGTCATAAAATGTTAAAAATCCGCTACTGATTTAAAAGGTAGCTGATACATAAAAAACAGCCTGAGCTAAATAAGAGTCCCAGTACGATTTGTTTAAATTGGCGTTCAGAAATTTTATAAAATAAGCGTGCACCTAGCATGGCCGGTAGACTGACACTTAAAATCAAGATACCCATATAGGGTAAATGCTGTAGGCTTAAATTTCCACGAAGTAGGTAGCTAAATAGTGTGAATACTTGGATCGCAAAATTAAAATGTCTCAAAATAAAACGTTGCTGCTCTTTAGGTAGATTTTTTAACATGACCCAAGCAGAAGGAAGTGAGCCACAAAACCCGCCTAAACCGCCGAGTATGCCACCAATAAAACCAATACAGCTGTCGGCATATCTTCCTGAAGATTGAATAGAACGAATTTGTGGATTCAAGAGCATCAATGGACACCAAAGCACTAAAAATATACCAAGCATTAGCTTAAACATATCCGCTTGAATAATCTCTAAAAGATAGGTTCCCAGCGGAACACCTAAAATGCCAGCCAAAACGTAGGGTGCAATAAGATTTTTATTGATCTGAAAAGATGATTCTGATTTTAAGGAGATAAGATGGCTCCATACAGAAGCAAAAACCACTAATGGTGCTGCTAGCTGTGGTGCTAAAACCCATACCCAAAATGACATGGCAATTAAGGCAAAGGCAAAACCCGTTAAGCCCTGAACAAAACCAGCAACCATTGCACCTAAAATAAAGACCAGCCAAGTCATCGCATATATGCCGAAAATTTTATAGGGTAAGTGATATTTCGTTCAGCCGAAAGCGACATAGATCTTGCTAAAATTTTGAAATATCGAAACATAAAATGTCTTTGCTTTAGTAGCTTATGCTGTCTTTTGAAATAAGCCTGCACGTACAGTGCCAGCCTTGGTGCTCTTTACTTGAACCCAGGAGCTTGGAAGTCTTAGCAGATTTAACTCACGATCCGCTTCTACATAAATATAGCCATTCTTTTGAATCAGCGGGTCAGCCAAGAGAGCTAATTGTTCCCATAACTCTAGGCTATACGGTGGATCTAAAAAGACCAAATCAAACTGTTCTTTTAGGTTGGGCAAGCTTTGCTGTGCTGTTGAGACTTTTAATTGTGCACGAGACTTAGGTACTTTCAAGAGCTCTAAGTTTTGTGTTAAAAACTGTGCTTGACTGCGGTCAGGTTCAATCATCACTACTTTTGAAGCACCACGTGATAGAGCTTCGAATGCCAATGCACCCGAACCTGCACAAATATCCAAAACATTGGTATTTTGCACATCCCACATAAGCCAATTAAACAAAGTTTCACGGACTCGATCAGGCGTGGGGCGCAAACCTTCAATATTGGCGAAAGGGAGTTGGCGACGTTTCCATTCCCCCCCGATGATACGAAGTTGATTTTTCATAATTAGTCTGGCTCTTCAGTAGCAGGGGGTGGAGTAGCTGAATGGTTAGTGTTCGGAGCTACTGTTGTACTTTGTACGGAGGTTGCTGAACGACCTTGTGGGGCTACTGCTGTATTTGCTGCGGGTGGCGTGCTGTCACTCGGCAACTCACCCGGTTTAATCCCCGCTGTCATGAGTCCACCACTGATTTGATGGTTTTGCGGACGAATTGGATTTTTATGGCGAGTTTGCAACCAATAATCTAGCACAGGGCGAGCTAGCTGAGCTGCTGATCCGCCGTGACGCCCATTTTCCCAGACGACCGCAATTGCAATCTCTGGATTTTCCGCAGGCGCAAAGCCAACAAATAAACCATGGTCGAGCTGACGTTCTGTTAAAAGTGCTTCGTTATAACGTTTACCTTGAGCAATACTTTTAACCTGTGCGGTACCTGTTTTACCTGCAATTTTATACATTGGTGTACGAATACCACGTCCTGTACCCGTTTCCACGACATCGACCATAGCATCACGCATTTTTACCCAGTCTTCGTCTGTACCATTGAACTGAATTCGACCATCAGGTGCATTTAGGTCTTTATGTGGTTTTGCGCCTTTACTGGTTTGTAAAACATGTGGAATTACATGTGAACCATGATTCGCAGTAATGGCAGTTGCCATGGCTAATTGTAGGGGGGTTGCGGTAAAAGCACCTTGTCCAATACTGACAGAAATGGTTTCACCTTTAAGCCACTTGGCATCGCGAGTACGCATTTTCCATTCAGGGTTTGGATAAAGACCTGTGCTTTCACTTGGTAAATCAACACCTGTTTTTTCACCAAAACCAAACTGACGCATCCATGTGTTCATTTTTTCAATGCCCATGCGGAAAGACAGAATGTAATAAAAGGTATCGCAAGAAACAACTTGGGCTTTATGCAAATTGACCACGCCATGTCCTGACTTTTTCCAGTCACGGAATTTATGCGAATCTCCCGGCAGGGTGAAATAGCCGTGATCGGAAATAGCAGTACCCCAATCAATCAAGCCATAATGAATACCACCTAAACCAAACATCGGTTTAATGGTTGAACCAGGTGGATAAGCCCCTTGTACAGCACGGTTATAAAGGGGTTGATCAAGGTTGTCTCGCAGACCACTATAGTCGGTATGGCTAATGCCTGTCACAAACAGGTTTGGGTTAAAACTAGGACTTGATACGAGGGCGAGGATTTCACCTGTACGTGGGTCCATGGCCACAATTGCACCGCGACGACCTGCGAGTTGTTCTGTCGCAACGACTTGTAAGCCATAATCGAGTGACAGGTATAAATCGTTGCCACGAATTGGCTCTTTGCGACCTAAATGTCGTAATACATTGCCGTGAGCATCCGCTTCGACAGACTCGTTTCCAGGAACGCCATGTAGCAAATCTTCATAGGATTTTTCTACCCCAATTTTACCAATCAGGTTAGTGCCCGCATATAAGTCTTTATTGATACTTTTTAATTCTTTATCGTTAATACGTCCCACATAACCAATCACATGAGCAAATAGCTCGCCATGTGGATAGTAACGTGTCATTTGAGTTTCGATGTTTACCCCTGGAAATTGATATTTGACTTCACTAAAACGTGCAATATCGTTTTCATTCAAATTGAGTTTAATCGAAACACGCTCAGTTTTACGTGATGCTTTAATACGACTTTGAAAACGGTCAATATCTTCTTGGCTAAGTTCTAAAATGGGCGTTAGACGTTCAATTGTCTTATCAATATCTGGAACATCTGCACGGCTCATAGTGGCTGTGAAAACAGGATAGTTGTCGGCTAAGAGCACACCATTACGGTCATAAATATAGCCGCGGGCAGGGGCTAAAGGCTGTAGCCGAATACGGTTTTGGTCAGATGCGGTGGAAAATTCATCGTACTGTACCAGCTGTAAATACGCATAGCGGGAGACTAAAATCAGTAAGAAAAAGATCACAATACCCATGGAAATAAAGGTACGATTTCGAAAAATGCGCTTTTCTTGTTGAACGTTTTTTAAAGGAAAGTGCTGTTTCATACCAAATCGACTTAGACACATGGATAAAGAGGAATATACCTGCGCGCTATTCTAACGCATGTCTCCCTGTTTTGATATTTGTTATCACCTGTTCTGCTTTTCATTTTGACTAAACTTTGACTTTACAGACATTAAAAATGTAAATTCCTGTATATAAGTGTTTTCTAATTTCTGATACAGTCAAAATCCGATAAAAAGGGACCAATTACTAAAATAACATTACGGATAATGGTGACAATAATGACAAGAATTTATCCAGTGTTGGCACTTGTTGCCTGTGCAAACGTAGCCTACGCTCAAGATAATTCGTTTTTGCCAGAAGCAAAAATTCCTACAGATAGTGCTCAAACATGGAATGTGGGAGCAGGTGTAACGCAGAAACTACTGCACACTAACGTAGAATGGGTAAATCCTTATGGGATTGCTTATGCAAAAGCTGGGGTATTTATGAATGATGACTACCCAGTGGGTGGTCAGGTTGGTTTTAGATTTCCAGTTCATTTTACTGGCAAAGATAAAAATGGCTATTATTTAGGTGTCTATGCAGGACATATAGATAGTAAAAAAGTTGATGGGGAGTATGAGGCTCGCCTTGGTGGTGGTGTAGATCTTGCTTATGTGTTACTTAGTCCTGAGCGAATCAGTACATTCAGTGTAGGGATTGGTGCAGGGGAAAAACTCGAAACTAAATCGGGGGATGTGATTGTAGAAACCGAACCGAGACTACAATTTTCCTATACTTTAAGCTTTGGTTTATAGACACAATATCTTTTTTAAAACGCTATATAATTCAGTTAATAAAATTAAATATGGAAGTTATGCATGCTTGAGTACGTCAATCAGTTGTGGCAAACCTTTTTGAATAGACCCGATTTTTGGGCTGTACTCAGTATTATCCCTGTAACTGCATTTGTAACATGGGCGCATGTTTGGATGGCCCTGAAAATGGTCTTTTATCCGATTAACTTTTGGGGCTTCCATATTGGCCCTTTGCCTGTCGGTTGGCAGGGGATTGTGCCCAGAAAGGCAGGGCGTATTTCAGGCATTATTACTGATAATACTTTATCCAAGCTCGGTTCTTTGCGTGAATTTTTAGATGCAATGGATCCTGAGGATATGGCACGGATCATTGGTGAACAAGTCGGTTTTGAACTTGAGCATCTGATTGATGAAGTCATGATTGACCGCAATGCAGTGCTTTGGGAAAATTTACCTTATTCGATTAAACGTCGAATTTATGCGCAAGCACATAAACAACTTCCAGCTGTGCTCCGAGAATTAGTGACCGAACTGACCATGAACGTCGAGTCACTTGTGGATATGCGTGATATGGTGGTCAGCCAAATGGAAGGCGACCGCAGATTGATGGTTCGTATGTTCTTGAAAGTGGGTCAGAAAGAAATTAACTTTATTTGGCATATTAGTGCCCTCATCGGCATGTTCTTTGGTATCTTCCAAATGATTGTTTGGTTTGTAGTACCTTGGCATTGGACGGTGCCATTTTGGGCGGCAGTATGGGGCTTCTTAACCAACTGGATTGCGATTTGGATGGTGTTTAACCCAATTGAGCCACATTATGTTCGATACTTGCAACTCACTGAATTAACAAAAAATCGTAAGTTTCCATGGATTAAGCCTGTGATTCCACGCATAGGGACTTATAATGTACAAGGCGCATTTATGAAGCGCCAAGAAGAAGTGTCTGATGTGTTCGCAAGTGTAGTCACAGAAGACCTGATTACGTTAAAATCCATCATGACTGAAATGATGTATGGCAATAAAAAAGACAAGACGCGTCGTATTGTCAAACGTCATATTAATGAAATCATGGAAACACCATTGGTGAGAACATCTTTGCAACTGTCTTTGGGGCCACGTGAATACGCAAAACTGAAGACGGACTTGATTGATCGTTCAATTGAAATTACGATGGTGCCTGTATGCGACCCAGCGTTCAATGCGAGCCGTGCACAGAAAATCTATCAAATGTTTAGAGACCGTATTCGAGAGCTAACGCCGAAAGAATTTCAAAACTTATTACGTCCTGCATTTCAGGAAGACGAATGGATTTTGATTTTATTGGGTGGGGTAACGGGCTTTATTGCGGGTACAATACATTTGTTTGTGGCTTTCTTATAATTAGATGCTAAAAATATGTCGAATTTTTCGACATGTACAAAGTGTCAAATACATTGTTTAAATGAGGATGTTTTTTTATGCGCATTATCTTACTCGGACCACCTGGAGCAGGTAAAGGTACACAAGCTCAGTTGATCTGTAAGCGCTACAATGTCCCACAAATTTCAACCGGTGATATGCTCCGTGCTGCAATTCGTGAAGGAACTGAACTCGGTCTACAGGCGAAAAGCGTGATGGACAACGGTGGTCTTGTATCTGATGAACTGATCATTGGTTTAGTGAAAGAACGTATTGCACAACCTGACTGTGCAAATGGCTGTATCTTTGATGGTTTCCCCCGTACGATTCCGCAAGCTGAAGCTTTGGAAAAAGAAGGCATCAACATTGATCACGTGATTGAAATTGATGTTCCTGACGAAGAAATTGTACAACGTCTTTCGGGTCGCCGTCAGCACCCTGCATCGGGCCGTGTTTATCACATCGTTTACAACCCACCTAAAGTGGAAGGTAAAGACGACGAAACTGGTGAAGAATTGGTACAACGTCCAGATGACCAAGAAGCAACGATTCGTAAACGTTTAGGTTCATACCATACTGAAACTGAACAGTTGGTTGGTTTCTACCAAGGTCGCGCAGCGTCTGGTGAAAATGCACCAACTTATGACAAGCTGAATGGCTTACGTCCAATTGACGAAGTACAAGCAGATTTGTTTGCAATTCTTGATCAGGACAAATAATTGCATGTTTTAAACATGGCAATGTTTTGACATTGAAAGAGCTCTAAGTCATATTAGGGCTCTTTTTCTTGATCCTTTTCAAATGGAGTCGCGTGTGGCACAAGTTGGAATCATTGTTTTAATTATTGTTGCTGTGGCGGTGTTATTAGGTTTGTTTTATATCAGCGCAAAAATGCTGCGTGATGTCAGTCAACAAGAAAAAATGTCGAATAAGCAGCCAGAACGGCAGTTGCATCCGAAGTTGCAGCAAGACTTAAAAGATAAATCCAATCAAAAATAAAAACTGAACTTTAATGTTCAGCTTCTATTATCGTTTTTGTGGCAATGCGTGCTGCACCAAATTCAAAACGATCTGGCCAGTTACATACATCTGAAACGATGCACTCATGACATTTCGGTTTGCGTGCGATACAGCAGTATCGGCCATGTAAAATGAGCCAATGGTGTGAATCGACAATAAATTCTTTCGGTATGACTTTCACTAAACGGTGTTCGACTTCCAGCACATTTTTGCCAACCGCTAATCCTGTACGATTGCCTAAACGAAAAATATGCGTATCGACCGCCATGGTCGGTTGTCCAAAAGCAGTATTTAACACCACATTGGCTGTTTTTCGCCCTACACCGGGTAAGGCTTCCAAATCAGCACGGTTGTTCGGCACGATGCTGTGATGTTTTTCAATCAGTATCTTACAAGCTTTAATGACATTTTCAGCCTTCGCATTATATAAGCCTATGGTTTTAATATAGGTTTTTAAACCATCTACACCCAAGGCATAAATCGTTTCAGGTGTGTTGGCAACTGGAAAGAGTTTATCTGTGGCTTTGTTGACACTCACATCCGTTGCCTGAGCAGATAAGGTCACGGCCACTAATAGCTCAAAAGGACTTGAATAATTCAATTCAGTTTTTGGGTTTGGGCGTTGTGCTCGTAAACGTTCAAAAAAGATTTGGATTTGCTTTTTGGTCATGTTTTTTACAGGTTTTCCGCTTGTGGTTAGCATGCTCTAAGCTTCCTGTAACTGATTAAGCTGTTGGGTTAAATCATCTAACAACAGACGCTTTTTGGTATCTTCACGCACGCTGAGTTGTTTTTCTAGTTTTTTGATTTGTACGCGTAATTTCGCCAGTTCAATGGTGGATTTTGCGTCGAGTTTTACCGTCATTTCTGGTTCTTTTTCAATGATCTGAATATCAGGTACTGCATCGTTCTGTGCTGAAAATTGGGCAAATAACGCTGTATCAATTTCAGCACGAACTACTGGGCCTTTGCGGTGTAGACGCTGTTTTTCTTCACGCTGTATATGTGCGTAATAGCGTTGTCTTAGATCATCTTGCTCAGCTTTACGCAAGATTTCGGTCGGTATTTCGTCTGCATCTGGAATGAGGTCAATACAGTCGACAGGACAGGGCGGAATACATAGCTCACAACCTGTGCATAGGTCAGACAAAATGCTGTGCATGAGTTTACCAGAACCAATGATCGCATCTACTGGGCAGGCACTAATACATTTGGTACAGCCAATGCATTCATCCTCGCGAATGATGGCTTTCATTCTCTGCGGACGGCCATCCGCCTGAGTAGGCCAAACACTTTCTTCTGCGATGAATTTTGGCCGATTAAGCAACTGAGCCAATGCATCTGCTACAGGCTGTCCACCTGGGACGCATTTATTGGCAGCCTCACCTTCACTGATGGCTTTAGCATAAGGCAAGCAACCATCACGATGTCCACAGAGCCCGCATTGGGTTTGGGGAAGGAGGGCATCTATATTTTGGATAAGTGAAATGTGCGAGTTCATGCGTAAACCGACCCTGCAACTGTATGTGCAGAGATACTAGGACAATTTAAGTAGATGCTGAATTTTACCATGTTTTTTTTGAATAATCTTATGTTCTAAAATGGTTGATTTATTGCATCTTTTTTGCGCATAAAATGATTTTAAATCTGTGTTTTCATTGGTGTTTTTTATAACCAGTTTTAAGACATATTTAATATAAATAATTGTTATATAAATGATAAATATGTTTTTTTGAATAAATATGTTGTGAATTGTTGGGAAAAGATATTTAATTGTTTGCGCCAAAATTTAACATTGTTTATAAAATTTGACCAATTTTGATCCATTTTTTTGCTGAGGATTAAGCGTTGAAATATAACAGCCTTAATGAGTTTTTAGATTACGTGAAAACACGTGATACACATCAACCTGAATTTCTACAAGCGGTAGAGGAAGTCATGACCAGCCTTTGGCCGTTCATTGCAAAAAATCCTCGTTATGCAGATCACGGTTTGCTAGAGCGTTTAGTAGAACCAGAACGTGCAATTCAATTCCGCGTTTCATGGGTAGATGATCAAGGTCAAACACATGTTAACCGTGCTTTCCGCGTTCAGTACAACTCGGCAATTGGTCCATTTAAAGGTGGTATGCGTTTTCATCCATCGGTGAATTTGTCTATTCTTAAGTTCTTGGGTTTTGAACAGACTTTTAAAAATGCGCTCACCACACTACCTATGGGCGGGGGTAAAGGGGGTTCAGACTTCGACCCTAAGGGCAAGTCTGAAGGTGAAATCATGCGTTTTTGCCAAGCACTGATTATTGAGTTGTATCGCCACCTTGGTTCAAATACAGATATCCCTGCGGGTGATATTGGCGTGGGGGGGCGTGAAGTGGGTTATATGACTGGCATGATGAAGAAGCTGAGCAATGACACTTCATGTGTGTTTACAGGCAAAGGTCTAAGTTTTGGTGGTTCTTTGGCCCGTCCTGAAGCAACGGGTTATGGCACAGTGTATTTTGCGGAAGAAATGCTGAAAACTCGCGGTGATAGCTTTCAAGCTAAAACGGTTACTATTTCTGGTTCAGGGAATGTGGCACAGTATGCTGCTGAAAAAGCAATGTATTTAGGTGCAAAAGTCGTTTCATTGTCCGATTCAGCAGGTACAGTATATGTCAAAAATGGCTTTACTGACGCGCTACTTGCTGAAGTGATGGAACTAAAAAATGTAAAACGTGGTCGTATCTCTGAGTTTGCTTCTAAGCATGGTTTTGAATACTTAGAAGGTCAGCGCCCTTGGTCTATTCCATGTGATATCGCTTTGCCATGTGCAACTCAAAATGAGTTAGATCAGGCCGATGCAGAAGCGCTACTTGCAAATGGTGTGATTTGTGTAGCTGAAGGGGCAAATATGCCTTCAACTTTAGATGCGGTAGAAAAGTTTGTTCAAGCGAAAATTTTATATGCACCAGGTAAGGCTTCGAATGCGGGTGGTGTTGCAACTTCTGGCTTAGAAATGTCACAAAATGCTTTACGTTTGGGTTGGACGTTTGAAGAGGTTGATGAGCGCTTACACGCGATCATGAAAGAAATTCACCGTAACTGTGTGAAATACGGTACACAAGAAGATGGCTCTGTGAACTATGTTAATGGTGCCAACATTGCAGGTTTTGTAAAAGTGGCCGATGCAATGCTTGCTCAAGGCGTATTCTAAGTTATATACACTTAGATTAATACTCAAGAAAAAACCGAGGTATAGCCTCGGTTTTTTTCTAGGTCATTGAACGATTACAATGAGCCTTTTACCGCTTCACGTTCAATGATCATGTCTTGCACATAAGCATATTTGGATTGGTCAGCCGCAGGGTTTTGAATTTCATAACGCTTCACACGTACAATCTGACGCTCTTTCGGGTTATGCGTGAAACCGTCAATATGGTTATAAAATAATGTCCAGTCTTTATCGACTTGGGTTTTTACCCCATTTTCAGCATATTTAAGTTCACGAACTTGTAGGCACTCCATACGAGCAACGCCTGTAGAACATGTTTTGGTCTCTGGTGAGATTTCTAAGAAAACAGTTTCACCTTGACTTTGATATTTCGATTCAGCTGTTTGCTTGCCTGTGAAAACAACTTTTTCACCATTCGCAGAGATCACTGTTAATGTTGGTGCTTCAGGATCATTGAGATTTAAAACGAAAGGCACTTTACGGTTGTCAAATAGGTTGGCTACGACTTTTTCTTGTGCCATGGCTTTCGGTTCACATGCCATTTGTGTTGCCATGAGGTTACCTGTCACGATTTGATTATTTTCAACTTTCCAGCTAGTCCCCATGCCGTTACAACTGGTTGCAATCCCTAGACGACCTGCTTTGTCAAAGTTTAAAACCAAAGGCTTGGGCGCATCTGTGGTATTCGCGCTCCAATGGTAGTTTGCAAGTGTTTGATCTGCATTTTGTTGTTGGAGTACAGACACAGCGATATCTCCTACTTTTTGGATATCAGAGGATTGGCAAGCGGCCAGTGCGAGTGGGAAAAGGGCAATCGCTAAATATTTTAATTTCATGGTTACAAGTTCTTGATTTAAAATAACAAGATCCATAATATCCCATCTTCTTTTTAAAAGAATGAATACATTCAGTTCTTTTCAGTTTCAGAATGTATCCATAAATATTTTTTTGTTAATTTATAATTAAAATTTATGTGTTAGTCGAAACGATAAATGTCCATACCCAGTGCACCCATGGTAAAGCTGCTATGTACAATATTAAAACGATGCCCTGTACCCATCGCAAAAAATATGGGCGAAAAGTGTTCTAAAGTTGGATGATTACGACGGACAAAAGGAATAGATTCCCAGTTTAAAACCGCATCATAGTCCTGATGACTGAGTTTTGCGACCACATGGTTCCGAAATGTCGATGCCCATTCAGGTACCGCTTGGGATTGGCCATGCCAAGACAGCTCAGCTAAGTTATGTGTGATACTTCCAGAACCAATCAGTAATACCTGCTGCTCACGAAGTGGCGCAAGCGTTTGTCCAATTCTATAAATCTCTTGGGCTGATAAGTTCATTGGCAGAGAAATCTCTACCACAGGAATGTCAGCATCAGGATACATATGTAGTAAAGGCATCCAAACGCCATGATCCCGCGGACGGGTGCCATTCGCATGTGCTGAAAAATTTGCTTCTGCCAACAAATTTAAGATTTCTTCAGCGAGCTGGGGTTGACCTGGGGCAGGGTAGCGAATGTCATAAAGTTCAGCAGGAAAGCCGCGGAAATCGTGCCATGTCTCAGGACGTATACCTGTACTTACTTCTAGTGCGTTACTTTCCCAGTGTGCAGACATAATAACGATGGCTTGTGGCTTTGGTAGGTTTAGGCTTAAACGGTGTAACGCAGGCCCAACTTGCTCAGGATTCAACGCAAGCATGGGAGAGCCATGAGAAATGAATAAGCCGGGGAGCGTTTGTAAGTTCATTGTGAAAGCCTAATAAAGGAAGATGGAAACAATTGTGTCAGATTCTGCTCATTTCAGTAATGTGAAAAACATCAACGTATTGTTCTGAAAATAGAACGGAAATTGACCTAGCCTGCCCGATGATAAGGATGATTATGGTTGATGCTCATCGCACGATATAGCTGTTCAATCAGCATTACGCGAACCATGGGGTGGGGCAAAGTGAGTTTAGATAATGACCAATGCCAAGCAGCCGCTTTACGTACTGCTTCAGAATGGCCATCAGGTCCGCCAATAGCAAGTACAATATCATTACCCTCAAGCATCCATCCTTTCATGGTTTCAGCCAGTTTTTCGGTACTAAACTCGCGTCCTCCAACCTCTAAAGCAATCAAGACTTCATTGCCTTTCATGGCATTCAAGATGCTATCGCCTTCAATTTGGCGATACTTCAAAATATCTGCTTCCGAGTCATTTTTGCCACGCTTTGCCATTGGCAGTTCAATAATTTGTGTCTGAACAAAAGGCTGAATACGTTTAAAATAATCTTCAAAACCAGTGAGCACCCACGCTGGCATTTTTTGACCAATGGTCAGAATACGGATTTTCATAATGAAGTATGTATATGGAGACGATTTATTATAACGGTGAAATTATGGCTTTGCAGTGAGACGAAACAAAATGCAATTGAATTCATTGAGCCAATGTTGCTTAATTCAACAAATGAGTGGAATAAGAAATACTTGGAATAATAACAATGTGGCTCAAAATTTTAAAAAAACAGGCTTTTTTGTTGATTGTTGTACTGGGTACTTTCACAGGGCAGGTATTCGCAAGCAACGTCAAAATGGCTGATGAACAAAACTTACAGGTCTATTTGGAGCAGGTGATTGGTCAGGGCAAAGCACGTAATTATAAAAATCTCGACGAGCTGAATCGTGTCTCTGCATGGATTAAAGAACAGATGCGCTTGTTGGGTGTGCCATGCCAATATCAAAACTTTACGGCCAATCAGCAAATCTACCGAAATGTAGTTTGTAGTTTAAACGTCGGTCGTGCAGACCGTGTGATTGTTGGGGCACATTATGACGTCTTTGGTGAGCAAGATGGCGCCGATGACAATGCCTCTGGTGTTGCTGGTGTGATTGAAACTGCACGGATTTTGGCAGAGCAAAAGTCTAAACTACCTAATAATGTAGAGTTCGTTTTTTATAGTCTGGAAGAGCCTCCATTTTCTAAAACTCAGCAAATGGGGAGTTATGTCCATGCGAAGTCAGTCCAAGCTCATAAAGAAAAGATTAAAGGCGTGTATATTTTAGACATGATTGGTTTCTTTAGCGAGCAGCCGATTCAGAACTATCCAGTGGGTTTAAAATGGATTTATCCAACCCATGGTAATTTTATTGCAACCGTGAGTAATGTCAGTTCACGTGATTTAGGTACAGGCTACTGTGCTGCGATGCAGGAGTTGAATCAACTGGAATGTCAGCGTTTGGTTGCACCAAGCTTTGCCAATGCTTTCGATTTTTCAGATCATTTGAATTATTGGGAGTTTGATATTCCAGCAGTGATGATTACGGATACTGCTTTTTATCGAAATGCTCATTATCACGCCAAAACAGATCGTTTAGCCACATTAAATTTAACTAAAATGACCAATGTGATTGACGGGCTAGTGCAGCATTTATTGAAACCTTAATGGATCATTAAACAATAAAAAACGCAGTTCCCAAGTAGTGAGAACTGCGATAAAAGGTCATCCGTCTGGAGAATCAGATGACCATACGATTTTAAAAATCGAATAAAGAGGAAACATACAGCACATACATATTCCTACTATTTATATCGGGATTTTTACAAAATTTTCAAGTCTAAATTAGCTTAAAAGGTTTATAAAAAAAGCATGTACACGTGAGGCTAGAATTTTAAGTTTATTTTATTGCATAGAATGCAAACCAATCATATTTCCTTCGCTATCGAAAGCAATCACAACATAACCATATTCGCCAATAGAAATCTTCGCTTCATGGATTTTTCCACCAAATTCCATAATACGGCTGGCTTCGTGCGCACAATCTTCACATGAAAAATAGATTAAGGTACTGTTCGCTCCTGCAACAACACCAGGCATTTTGACCAGTGCTCCAGAAGCACCGTAGGCTTGCATATCTGATGGAAATGCCCACATTTGCAGTGAATTACCATCTGAAGGTGGTGTAAGTTCAGTCAGCTGAACCTTAAAAACGGATTGGTAAAATTGTTTGGCACGAGATAAGTCATCTACATAAATTTCAAACCATCCAATTGGATTTTTCATTTTATTTGTCCTACATCTATCCCTTGATTGAATTATTGTAGTTGCTCAATGTACGACGGTATGTGGAGTTCTCTACGCTGATTTGTAATAAAAAAAGAGAGCCGAAGCTCTCTCTTTTCATCATACAGAATCAGTGGCGTGCAGCTTTTTTGCCTTCATCGACTGCTTTCACAATCGGTGCCTTGACCAATGGTTCAGGCATAGATGTTAATGCTAACGGTAAAATCTCATCAATTGATTTTACTGCTTTAATCTCTAAACCCTCTTTGACATTGTCAGGGATTTCAGATAAATCACGGACGTTGTCTTGAGGAATGAAGACCAGCTTAATTCCACCACGGTGTGCTGCGAGTAGCTTCTCTTTCAAGCCACCAATACGCATTGCACGGCCCCCTAGACTGGTTTCACCTGTCATCGCGATATCAGGACGAATTGGAATACCAGTGAAGGCAGAAACCAATGCTGTCGTTAACGCGAGACCTGCAGAAGGGCCGTCTTTGGGTGTTGCACCTTCGGGTAAGTGAACGTGTACATCTGTTTCATCAAAGCGAGATGCATCAATACCGAGTTCATCTGCACGAGTACGTACCACGGTCATAGCAGCAGTAATGGATTCTTTCATCACGTCACCAAGTGAACCTGTGGTGATGAATTTGCCTTTACCTTTGACCGCTGCAACCTCAATGGTCAATAACTCACCACCGACAGAAGTCCATGCTAAACCGTTGACGCGACCGACTTGAGCTTCATCTTCCGCCATACCA
Source organism: Acinetobacter sp. TUM15064 (assembly GCF_008980265.1). Lineage (NCBI taxonomy): Bacteria > Pseudomonadati > Pseudomonadota > Gammaproteobacteria > Moraxellales > Moraxellaceae > Acinetobacter > Acinetobacter sp. TUM15064. The sequence goes on from NZ_BKFU01000029.1 coordinate 24,812, forward strand.
AAGTCAAACTTATGTGGACCTAAGTAGTCTGGAAGGTTAGCCGAAGTCACGTCGACTTGCAGATTTTTCGCCTTTTTACTGACCGCTTCTTTTACCACTTTACGAGCAATTTTAGAGACTTCACGCTCTAAGCTACGCACACCAGCTTCACGTGTATAACGTTGCACGATGTCACGAATCGCTTCTTCATGAACAGTCAATTCTTTTGCACGTAGACCATTGTTCTTGATTGCTTTAGGAACAAGGTAACGCTCAGCAATATTGACTTTTTCATCTTCGGTATAACCCGGTAGACGAATCACTTCCATACGATCCAGTAAAGCTTCTGGAATATTCATGCTGTTGGCTGTACAAATGAACATCACTTCAGACAGGTCAAGATCAAGATCTAAGTAGTGATCGTTGAACTTGCTGTTCTGTGATGGATCGAGTACTTCAAGCAATGCAGAAGCAGGGTCGCCACGGTAGTCTTGTGCCATCTTGTCGATTTCGTCGAGCAAGAACAATGGGTTTTTCACGCCGACTTTCGTTAAAGACTGCACAATTTTACCCGGCATCGCACCGATATAAGTACGACGGTGACCACGGATTTCCGCTTCGTCACGTACGCCACCGAGTGCCATACGGACAAACTCACGACCTGTTGCTTTGGCAACCGATTCACCCAGTGAAGTTTTACCTACACCTGGAGGGCCAACCAAACAAAGGATTGGGCCTTTGAGTTTTTTCACGCGCGATTGAACCGCGAGATATTCCACAATACGATCTTTCACGTCATCTAAGCCGTAATGATCGGTATCTAAAATTTCTTGCGCTTTGCTTAAGTTAATGCTGACTTTGCTGGCTTTATTCCAAGGCGTATCTAAGATAGCCTCGATATAATTGCGCACCACAGCCGCTTCACTTGATGCAGGTTGCATTGCTTTGAGTTTACGGAATTCGCTTTCAGCTTTTTTGCGCACGTGTTCAGGCAAATCAGCTTCAGCAAGACGTTTTTCAATTTCAGCAACGTCATCTTCCGCACCGCCATTCATGTCAGAAAGTTCACGCTGAATCACCTTCATCTTTTCATTGAGGAAGTATTCGCGTTGATTTTTCTCCATTTGGCGCTTCACTGAGTCATGTAAAGTTTGCTCAATCTGTTGTTCTTCAGATTGCTGCAATAAATATGTCATCAGTTCTTGTAGATGGGCTTCAAACTCATCGTGTTCGAGGAATTTTTGCTTCACATCAATATTCAGTGGAACACGGGTCGCTACGAAGAATAACAATTGAAGTAAATCGTCAATCTTGTTCGCTGCAGCAATCAGTTCACGTGCATTACGTAGTTTTGCTTCAGCGTATTGAGCAAACAGGGCACGTAACTCTTGTACACGTGTTTCTTGCGTTGTTTCGTCAATGTGGACTGACATTGGGCTAAGCGCATGTTCTGCTGTGAGATAATCATTTTCATCAATGATTTTTTCTAGCTTTGAACGATGCAAGCCTTCAATTAATACTTTTATACAGTTTTCATCATTTTCATGATTCACAACTTGCACAATCTTCGCGACAGTACCGTATTGATATAAGTTGTCGTGATCAATTTCTTCTGAAAGAGAATCTTTCTGAGCAACTACAAATACTAGATTGTCACTGTTACGAGCCACATCAACTGCATTGATCGATTTTTCACGACCTACAAATAGCGCGATTTGCATGTGTGGATACACCACGACATCACGTAACGCTAAAAGTGGTAATACACTTGGAACCTGAGGCTCTAAGGTTTCTTGATTCATAATAATTTCAGACATGGGCACTCCTAATGAGTGACAACGGTGTTGCCATGTTTTTTATAGTGATGGGTATTTTAAAAAATACAAGGGCAGGTCAAAATAAATTGTATAAAAAATGACTAAACATGTGATTTTTAAGTATTCTCAACAGTCAAAAATGTCAATTTTAGCGCTTGAAGCGTAAATGTTGTTGAGGGGTCAGCAGTCCATCTAAAGGCTGATCCCATGTTTCTCGAATCAAGCGCTGTGGCACTAACTGGAAGTGATGGGCCAAACCAAGGCGAAACGGACGGTGATAGGGCGCAGAAGCCAAGGTTTTATCGTAAAAACCACCGCCCATGCCAATACGTGTGCCATAAGGATCACAAGCCAATAAGGGCATGAGCAGGAGGTCTAAATGTGAAACGTGTTGCCCACGTGTTGCCATAGGCTCTTGCATACCTAACGGATGGTGGGAAAAGCGTTTATTTTGAAATTGGTTGTGTGAAACTTTGACCCACACCAAGCGCTGGTTCATATTGCAAATCATTGGTAAATACACTGCTTTTTTCTGATGAAAACAATATTCAATGATTTTACGGGTCTGAATTTCCCCAAAAGCATGTAGATAAATACCGACATGCTTGGCCTGTTTGAATTCGGGCACGCGTTTTAAGCGCTGTAAAATTTGCTGTTCGGACTGCTGCTGTTGGTAGGAGGAAACTTGTCTGCGTTGTTTGCGAAGCTGTTTTCTGAGTTGGGCAAGTTCAATCGACATGGTGAACGCAGTCCTGAGTATCGAAAAGATAAGTGTGAAAGTGATCGCCAAGTCAAAAAAGACGGCAATTGTTTATGGTGCAATCGTTGAACCTTTTTTCAGTTCTTGCAAAATAGGGCAACAGCTATCTGTCGTGGTTTTACATTCATCCACCCAAGTTGAAAGCCGTTGTTTCAAAGCATTCAGCTCTTGAATCCGTTGATCAATTTTTTCCAGACGTTGCTGAATCACATGACGGACTTTTTCGCGGTCATCCAGTTGCAAATGTAGTAGATCTTGAATTTCACTCAGCTGTAAGCCCGCATCTTTACCTTTTTGAATAAAGCCCAGAGTTTCAATGTCTTGCTGGCTGTAGTAGCGATAACTTTGGGTGGTTTCAGGAATGCGCATCAGACCAATGCGTTGATAATAACGAATCGTTTCTACATTAACATGACACTGTTTTGCCAGTTTGCCGATAGTGAGCATAAAATAATCTCCAAAAGGCTTGACTCAGTACCTAGGTACAGACTTTATGCTAACACAATCAAAAAATAAAAGGTGAGTCAGAATGAGTGAGCAACACAAAACTTCTTGCTGTTCCAAAGATAAATTAGCGCCTACGGTGATAAGGATCGACCCAGTTTGTGGTATGACAGTGGCGGAAGATTCTCCACATGTGTATGAGCATCAATCTGCTCGTTATTTGTTTTGTTGCTCAGGCTGTTTAAATAAATTTGCCACTAACCCAGAGGCTTACTTAGGCTCAGAAAAACAATCAAGCACTTGTTGCGGTAAGCCGAAAACAGATTTAAGCAATGCTTCATCTCAGGCGAAAGAGGGTAGTGCTGTAGTTATTTCCAAAGGCTGTGGTTGCGGATCCAAACCTGTGTCAGATGCAGAGAAGACCACATTTATTGACCCTGTGTGTGGTATGACCGTGACGGATTTAAGCAAACCGCACACCGAGTGGCAGGGGCAGGATTATTATTTTTGTAGTGAAAAGTGTCAGCAAAAATTCATTGCCAATCCAGAGGCTTATGTAAAGGTTGAACATTTAGATTCTGTAGTTAAAGCTTCAGATTGTTGTGGGACGACTCCGAAAGTGGTTGAGAAAAAAGCATCCTGTTGTGCGCCTAAGCCACAAACAGAACCAGATACCAAAGCCAGTTGTTGTGCACCTAAACCTAACGCAGAACCAGCCAAAAGTAGTTGCTGCGGTGCAGGAAAGCATGAACATCATGCTCCATCTGGTTCATCCGCATTTATTGATCCTGTCTGTGGTATGTCCGTTGACCCAAATACAGAGTTAAAAACGGATTATCAGCAACAGACATATTATTTCTGTAATCTTTCTTGCTTAGATAAGTTTAAGGCTGACCCTAAGTTTTATCTGATTCCACCAGATCAGCGTCCTGTGCCTGAAGGGGCTGCGGATATGGACTATACCTGTCCGATGGACCCTGAAATTGTACAAAAAGGACCGGGGACGTGTCCGATTTGTGGTATGGCACTCGAGCCGATGCAACCGACTTTAGATGATGCACCCAACCCAGAGTTGGTGGACTTTAGCCATCGCTTTTGGATGACTTTACCACTGACGTTGATTGTATTTGTACTGGCGATGGGTTCGCACATTCATAGTTTCATTTCACCGCATATTCAGCCGTGGATTGAGCTAGTCCTCGCGACTCCTGTGGTGCTGTGGGCGGGTAAACCCTTTATTGAACGTTGCTGGACTTCGTATAAAACCCGCAACCTCAATATGTGGAGCCTTATTGGTGTCGGGGTGTTGGCAGCTTATATTTATAGTGTCGTGGCAACGATTTTCCCAAGTGTGATTCCAATGGAAGCCAAAACTGGGCACGGCGTTGCAGTGTACTTTGAAGCGGCCTGTATGATCGTGTCTCTAAGTTTGCTTGGTCAAATCATGGAGTTGAAAGCGCGTGCAAAAACCGCAGACTCACTCAAAGCCTTACTGAAACTGCAAGTCAACACGGCCAAGTTGGTTCAAAACGATCAAGTGGTTGAAGTGGATATTGGTATGGTCAAACAAGGCGATATTTTACAAATTGCCTCAGGTGAGCAGATTCCACTAGATGGTGTGGTGGTGGAAGGCAAAACCTATGTCGATGAAGCCATGATGACGGGCGAACCTGTACCTGTGAAAAAGCAAGTGCATGACACGGTGATCGGTGGTACGGTCAATCAACAAGGCAGTATTCGTATTCAAACCACGGCGGTCGGGGCGAATACCACTTTGGCGAAAATGATTCAAACGGTAGCAGAAGCACAGCGTTCAAAAGCGCCGTTACAGCGTTTGGCCGATATATTTGCCAAGTACTTTGTCATCATCGTGCTATTGATTAGTGTGCTGACCTTTGCTGCTTGGATGATCTTTGGTGGTGCACAATTTGACTTGGCACTGATGTGTGCGGTGGCGGTACTGATTATTGCTTGCCCATGTGCGCTGGGTTTAGCGACGCCAATGTCCGTGATGGCCACTACAGGGCGCGCGGCACAAAAAGGGGTACTGTTTAAAGATGCAGAGGCGATTGAAGCGTTAAGTAAAGTGAATACGCTGATTGTCGATAAAACAGGGACTCTGACGGAAGGTAAACCAAGCCTTAAAGAAATTCAGTTGCTCAGTCCAAATGTAGAACAAACTCAAGTAGAACAGTGGATTGCCTCGATTGAGCAATATTCTAGTCATCCGATTGCTCAAACTCTGACTCAAATTGTCCCTGCACAGCAATTGCTTAAAGTAGCAGACTTTGAAGATGTGACTGGGTTTGGTGTCAAAGGGCAGATCGGCGAGCAAACCCTCTATATTGGCAGCCAAAAGCTGCTAGAACAACTCGGCATTACTTTAGATGATACTTTGCAAAGCCAGTTGAATCAGCAACGTGCGACAGGTAACGTGATCAGTTTCTTAAGCAATAACCAAGAAGTGCTGGCTTATATTTCTATTCACGATGCGATTAAGGCCAATGCTCAGCAAGTCATTCAACAGCTGATTGATGATGGTATTGAAGTGGTCATGGCAACAGGTGACCACGAACAAAATGCCCAGTTGGTGGCTAATGAATTGGGTATTCAACAAGTCTATGGCAACTGTACGCCAACTGAAAAACTGGAGATCGTGAAGAAATATCAAGCCCAAGGTAAAATTGTGGCGATGGCGGGAGATGGGATTAATGATGCACCAGCCTTAGCACAAGCCAATGTCGGGATTGCTATGGGGAACGGAACTGATATCGCGAAACAAACTGCGCAAGTCACTTTGGTGAAAGGTGACATTCGTGGAGCAGCCGATGCCCTACATATGGCGAAACTGGGTGTTCGTAATATGAAACAAAACCTTGCTTTTTCCTTTGTGTATAACGGTTTGGGTGTACCTGTGGCAGCAGGAATTTTCTACCCATTAACAGGTTTATTACTCACCCCGATGTTTGCTGCGGTGGCGATGTCACTGAGTTCGTTGTCTGTGGTTTTGAACGCTTTACGTCTGCAAAAAGCAAAATAAAACATGCTCTTTTTGAAAATCTGATTTAAACCAAAGTCCATAAGAAAGCGCTTTTGAGAAGGCGCTTTTTTATGGCGTGTGGAAGTTAAGAATGGAGTAATCTTTTAATAGATAGCCCTGCGATAATTCTCAAGTTGAAGACCCTTTCTTATTTTGCGCTGATTGAATAAATAAAATTCTCTTGAATGAGGCACTGAGTTCTCATCATTGAAAAGTTAAGAAATGGGTCTAGATAATCCACCGCCTAAAGCTTTGTATAATTCGATTTGAGTATTCAATTTGGTTTGTTCAAGCATGAGTAGACCTTGTTGAGCTGCGTAAGCAGAGCGTTGAGCATCCAACACGCTTAAATAACTCTCTATGCCTGCTCTAAAGCGAGCCGTGGATAATTTGTAGGTGGTATCGGTCGCGGAAACCAAACGGCGTTGCGCATTTAAACGCTCTTCGATATGAGCCTGTGCAGCCAAGGCATCATTGACCTCACGGAATGCAGATTGAATAGCTTTTTCATAATTTGCCAATGCAATTTTCTGTTCTGTTTCAGCAATCTTAATATTGGCTTTACGCGTCCCCCAATCGAAGATAGGAAGTTCAATACTTGGGCCAACTGACCAAGAAAAACCGCCAGATTTAAATAAATCTTTCAGTTCAGTTGAGGCATAACCTGTAGAACCTGTCAGACTAATGTTTGGATACATACGTGCTTTTGCTGCGCCAATATTTGCGCCTGCTGCTTTAAGTTGGTATTCAGCCGCTTTGAGATCAGGGCGATTATTGAGTAAATCACTACTTAAACCTGTCGCAAAGTTGGTCTCCATACTGATACTTTTCACGGCATGATTTGGAAGAAGGTGTTGAGGAACAACTTGCCCAGCCAATAGATTGAGTAAATTCTGTGCCTGTAATACTTGGGTTTTATACGCAGCCACATCATTTGTGGCAGTCTCTACGGAAATCTGCGCCTGACGCAAAGGGACTTCACTTTCAATGCCCACATCAAAACGTTTTTTGTTCAGATTGTACGCATCAAGTTGCACTTTAAGTGTTTGTTCAGCAAAGTTTAAATTGGCTTGAGCATAGGCATAATCCAACCAAGCTTGCGCGACTTGGCTGACTAAACTGATCTGCGTGGCTTCTTGTGCGCTTTGCGTGGCAAAGTAATTATTCAACGCCACATCTTTTAAGCTTTTCACACGTCCCCAAAAATCCAGTTCATAGGCTGTCATACCAAGCCCGACTTGGAAAGCTGAATAAGGGTTATTGGGATTCACAGAAGCGTTGACTTGTCGAATCGCACTACCATTTGCACCAATAGTCGGTAGTTGATCATTTTTGCTGATTTGGTACTGTTGCTGTGCACGTTGAATATTCAACGTGGCTGTACGTAAATCACGATTGTGATCTAAGCTGATTTCAATCACTTGTAATAATTGCGTATCAACAAAGAATTGTTTATAGCCCTGATGTGCAATCGAAATTCCTGTGTTTGTCTGCGCAAAATTCTGTGGAATATCTGATTTGATCATCGGCTGAGGTGCTTGCATATTCATACACGCCGTCATTGTCATTGAAAGCGTAGAGATGAGTAGCCCACGAGATAAGACAGTCACTTTAGACATGGTCTTCTCCAAATAATATAAAGATGAATGCAGAGGAGAGAACAGAGAAAATCGTTTGATTTTCTCTGTTCAATGCTATTTAAGATGGATTTTTTTCTTTCGAAGAAAACAGCTTTTCAACTGCACCCAAGACAAAGATAAAGAAGACAGGTACAAAGAAAATCGCCAGAATGGTGGCGGAGATCATGCCACCAAATACGCCTGTGCCTAAGGCATGTTGGGTTTCTGAACTTGCGCCTGATGCGATGACCAATGGAATTACACCACAAGTAAAGGCAAGTGAAGTCATTAGAATCGGGCGTAAACGAAGTTTTGCTGCCGCAACAGTGGCTTCAATTAAACTCATGCCTTCGTCCTTGAGCATCTTGGCAAATTCAACAATCAAAATGGCATTCTTGGCAGATAAACCGATGATGGTAATCAAGCCAATTTTAAAGAACACATCATTCATCATACCTCTGGACATAATTGCCACAATTGCACCGAAAATACCCAGTGGTACGACGAGCATGACGGACAGTGGAATTGCCCAACTTTCATAGAGTGCAGCGAGTACAAGGAAGACCACCAGCATAGATAAACCGAGTAAGAACGCCATTTGTGATTCAGACTGTTTTTCCTGTAAGGAAATACCCGTCCATTCATAGCCGATACCTTTCGGTAATTTGGCAATCAGTTGTTCCATTTCACGCATCGCATCACCAGATGAGGTATCAAAGTTTGGAATCCCTGCAATACTCAAGGATGGGCGACCGTTATAGCGATTATATTGCTGTGGTGCTTTGCTCCATTGTGGTGTAACCACTTCCGATAAAGAAACTAGTTGCCCGCTTGAACCCGCTACTTTGAGATTTAAAATATCTTTCAATTCCATCCGTGATTTGGCATCAACCTGAACAATCACTTGTTGCATACGACCCTGATTCGGAAAGTCGTTGATATACATAGATCCCATTGAGGTCGAAATAATGTCGGAGACATCAGAGAACTTCACCCCTAAAACATTAAGTTTCTCACGGTCAATTTTTAAAGAAATGTTGTCACCTTGTGGTAGACCTTCATTCCACACCATATAGAATTTTTTATTCTTGGCAGCCATTGCCATTAACTGGTCTTGAGCAGCCAGTAGCGCAGGCATACCTAAGTTGGCTCGATCTTGTAAACGTAAACTAAAACCTGAAAAAGTGCCCAATTCATCAATGGCAGGCGGAAGTACCGCCATGGTTGCACCTTCTTTACTGTTCGCCATGGTTGCATTGACGGTATTGGTCATTTCGGTTGCTGTCGATGTGCGGTCTTTAAAATCGGCAAGGGTCGTAAACGCGACTGCCACGTTTTGTCCCGAACCACTAAAGCCCCAACCCATAATAGTAGTGTTACTTTTCACATTTGGATTATCTTTTAGACTGCTTTCAAACTCATTCACCACATTTCGAGTACGTTCAGTAGTCGCATCCGATGGCAGTTGGAAAGAGGTGAGAAACCAGCCTTGATCTTCTTCGGGCATAAATGCTGTGGGCCAATATTTCATGCTTGCAAAGGTAATGCCCGTAATCACCACAAAGATCACCATCATCGGAATACTGTGCTTGATGACTTTGAGTAGCATCACTTCATATTTCTTGCTGACTTTGTCAAAGCTACGATCAAACCATGCAAAGAAACCTTTCTTTTGATGATGACCATCAATCGGTTTTAGAATGGTCGCGCAGAGAGCAGGGGTTAAGATCAAAGCCAATAATGCGGAGAACAGAATTGACACTGACATGGTTAATGTAAATTGCTGATAGATAATCCCCACTGAACCACTGGCAAATGCCATCGGCAAAAATACCGCAGACAGTACCAGTGTAATCCCGATAATTGGACTGGTAATCTCTTTCATCGCTTTAGAGGTCGCTTCTTTAGGAGACAAACCTTCTGTCGCCATGATTCGTTCTACGTTTTCAACCACTACAATTGCATCATCAACGATGATCCCAATCGCAAGCACCATACCAAACATGGTTAGTACGTTGATGGAAAAGCCTGCCAATAGCATGACCGCAAAAGTACCTAGCAATGCAATTGGCGCGACAATTGCAGGAATTAAGGTATAACGAACATTATGCAAGAACAGATACATTACAATGAAAACCAGAACCATGGCTTCAAGCAAGGTATGAATCACTTTCTCAATCGAAATTTTAACGAAAGGTGCAGTGTCATAAGGAACACTGATTTGCATCCCTTCTGGTAAGTTCAACTTTAGTTCTTCGATTTTGGCTTTAACACCCTCCGCCGTTTTGACGGCATTCGCGCCCGGACTGAGTTGGATTGCAGCAGCCGTAGCAGGTTTACCATCTTCCAAAATTGCAAAGTTATAGGCTTGTGAGCCGATTTCAACCTTGGCGACATCAGACAGCTTGATCACACTGCCATTGGTTTTACTTTTTAAGCTGATATTTCTAAATTGCTCAACATTGCCCAATTGTCCTTGTGCAGAGAGGGGCACAGTGATCAATTGACCTTTTTCAGCAGGCATATCTCCAAGACGACCGGGTGCAATTTCAACATTGTTTTCGCGAATCGCTGTATTCACATCACTAATTGACAGGCCATAAGACACCAGTTTATTGGGGTCGACCCAAATTCGCATGGCTTTTTCTGCACCGAAGGATTGAACTTTACCCACACCTTCAACACGTTTCAGTTCTTCCACCACATTGCGAACCAAATAATCACTCAGATCAACTTCAGAATATTGACCATTCGGTGAGTTGATACCGACTAACATCAAAAAACCTGATGAAGATGCTTCGACTTGTAAGCCTTGTTGACGAACAACTTGTGGTAGACGTGCTTCAACCGCTTTGATTTTGTTTTGCACATCGACTTGTGCCATTTCAACATCAGTACCCGGTTTAAAGGTCGCTGAGATTTGCGCTGTACCTGAGGTATCTGTGGTCGAACTATAATAAAGCAGGTTTTTAACCCCAGATAATTCTCTTTCAATCAAGGTCACAACACTGTCATTAATGGTTTTTGCCGTTGCGCCGGGATAAGTCGCACTAATGTTGACTTGAGGTGGCGCGACACTTGGAAAGCGAGCAATCGGCAGTTTGGGGATACTGAGTAGCCCAAACAGGATAATGAAAATCGCAATCACCCATGCAAACACAGGGCGGCGAATGAAAAATTGTGACATCATCATTTCGCTCCTTGAGTCATAGGTGAGGTGCTATTGTTCGATGACGGTACTTTCCAAGTCGTGAGTTGCAGTTTTTGGTTCGCTTGGATACGTTCAACCCCTTCAACGACCACTTTGTCACCTGTTTTTAATCCCTTATTGGCAATGTAGTACTGCTCATATTGCTGACCCAATTCGATTGGGCGAATATCTGCCGTACCTTTAGCATTGATGACATAGACTTGTGGATCACCATTGATATTACGTTGAATCGCTTGAGCAGGGACGAGCAAGGCTTGAGGAACAGAAGCACGGTCGATATTCACGCGAACATACATCCCCGGAAGGAGTTTGCGTTCAGGATTCTGCACTTCGATGCGGATGGTGACATCACCTGTCTCAGGATCAACATTGATGTCTTCAAACAGCATTTTTGCGCTGACCTTATAAGGCTGTCCATGACTATTCGAAATTCGGACTGTCTTCTCATTATTTGCCGATAACTCACCACTTTGTAGTGCGACCTGTAGTCGTTCATATTCGCTAATAGATTGCTTTACATCGACATAGACTTTGTCGATTTGTTGAACAGTCGCCATGGTATTTGTATCACCTTGACTCACCAAAGCACCTTCAGTCACGAATGATTGTCCAATACGCCCCGAAATCGGTGCGCGTACAGTGGCATATTGTAGATTCAGGTTTTGACGAGTCAGCAAGGCTTTCATTTGTGCAACATCAGCCAAAGCCTGACGGTATTCAGCTTGAGCATTACTGACTTCTTGCTTACTGATCGCATTGCTAGGCAGTAATTGTTCATAACGTGCTAGCTGAACTTTTAAACGTGCAACCTCAGCTTCTGCTTTATTGAGTGAAGCCTGATTACTATTCACATCGGCTTGAAAGATTTCTGAATTAATTTTATAGAGTGCTTGTCCTGCTTTAACTTCACTGCCTTGAGTAAACAATACCTTTTCAATAATGCCACCGACTTGTGGACGTATTTCAGCAGTACGGAAGGCTTGTACACGCGCAGGGAGGTTCTCGCTAAAATTCACCGACTGCGGTTGAATATTAAGTACGCTTACTTTTGCAGGAGCAGCTTCTGCCTGAGTTGCTTGCTCTGAGCCACACCCTTGTAGTATCAGTCCGATAGATAAAAATAATGGAAGTAAAAGATGCTTTTGCATACTGTCCAAGCCTTGGGAGTTTTTGATGTTGTCATTATTTTTGAGAAGTGTGTAACGATGATCTCTGAAATGTGGAAAAAGTGTGGAGATACACAGATAAATCGGCGTATTATGGAGATTGACTGAAATTATTCGATAACGTATTCATGTTCGAAGCTTCATTTTCTTTTGATTGCCATGACAAACAGATTCTTGTTGTAGAAGATGAGTATGAGATTGGCGATATTATCGAGCACTATTTAAAACGTGAAGGGATGCATGTGATTCGTGCCATGAATGGCAAACAAGCAATTGAAATACATGCAGCACAAGTAATTGATTTAATTGTGCTCGATATTAAGTTGCCTGAGTTAAACGGTTGGGAAGTGCTAAGTAAAATTCGTCAAAAAGCACAAACGCCTGTCATTATGTTAACGGCACTTGATCAAGATATTGATAAAGTGATGGCACTCAGAATTGGCGCGGATGACTTTGTGGTCAAACCTTTTAACCCAAATGAAGTGGTTGCACGGGTGCAAGCTGTCTTAAGAAGAACTCAGCACAGTATGCAAGCCCAGCAGAAGCGCTTGTTGTATAGAAATATTGAAATTAATACAGAACTTCGTAGTGTCTATGTACAGCGACAGAATAAAAAGATTTTACTGAATCTGACGTTAACGGAATATAAAATTCTTCTGTTAATGATTGATCATCCACATAAAGTATTTAGTCGTAGTGAGCTGATGAACCAATGCTTGCCAGATAGTGATGCGCTTGAACGTACAGTTGACAGTCATGTGAGTAAGTTAAGAAAAAAACTTGAAGAGCAAGGACTTGAGCAGATACTAATGAATGTACGTGGGGTCGGGTACCGATTAGATCAGCCAAAAGACTTGCAATGAGTAATGTAAAACCGTGCAAGATGTGGAGAATGCGAAGGAATAGGGCTAGAAAATAATATGAAAAATAAGTCAGGTATTAGTACACAGTTATTTATCGCCTTAAGTATTGTCAATTTAAGCGTGACGCTATTTTCTATTGTTCTCGGGTACTTTATTTATGACTACGCGATTGATGCAGGTTGGATTACTTTAAGCGCATTGCAAGAAGACTGGAATGAATTTCATTTTGTTGATTGGATTTGGTTGGCGACCGTGATTTTCTGTGGCTCAGTTATTTCTTTAATCATTGGGATGTATCTCGCACAGCGGTTTATTCGGCCCCTCAATTTTTTGGTCGAAGCTGCTAAGAAAATTAGTCAGGGGGATTTGTCCGCAAGGGCTGAAGATACACAAGGACACTCGATTGAAATTTCTGAGTTGGTACAACATTTTAATGATATGGCATATAAACTTGAAGTTTCTGTACAAAATGCGCAAGTTTGGAATGCCGCAATTGCCCATGAACTTCGAACTCCCATCACGATTTTACAGGGACGTTTGCAAGGCATGGTAGATGGTGTTTTTGAACCCAATCCAGCCTTAATCAAGAGTTTATTAAACCAAGTTGAAGGCCTTTCGCATTTGGTGGAAGACTTACGTACGCTGAGTTTGGTTGAAAATCAACAGCTACGTTTAAATTATGAATGGGTTAATCTGCAAGACAGTGTTGATAAGGTATTGAAAATATTTGAAGAGCGTTTGATACAGGCAGATTTAACACCAGTATTGGATTTGGAAACAACGCCTGTTTTTTGTGATCAACGCCGTATTGAACAAATATTGATTGCTTTGATTGATAATGCTATTCGTTATGCAAATGCAGGAAAGTTAACAATTTCATCTCGAACTGATGGAAAAATGTGGCAGCTAAAAGTTGCTGATAATGGACCAGGGCTTGCTGAAGAATTTCAACAACATTTATTCGACCCGTTCTTTCGCTTGGAACAGTCACGCAATAAAGAGTTTGGTGGAACTGGCCTTGGACTTGCGGTGGTCAATGCCATTGTGATTGCACATAAGGGCACAGTGCATTATGAAAACCTAAACTCAAAAAGTATTTTCACCATTCAAATGGGCATTGGCAGTAGTCGAGAATAAGCGTTTGAGCTTAATGGTATTTATTGAAAATAAAATTTAGAGAAGTATATGCAATTGATTAGACTGGCCACACCACATGATATCAAATCAATTTTTGATATCCGAATCAGTGTAAAAGAAAATCACCTTTCCCTAGAGCAATTGACAGAGATGGGTATTACCCCAATTTCAGTTTTGGCGATGATGGAAAGTGAACCATGTATTTGGGTTGTGGAAAAGGCAGGGATGGTACTTGGTTTCTCAATAGTTGATTTTAAAGCGGGGATGGTTTTTGCAAGTTTTGTACATCCCGATCATGAAGGGAATGGCTTTGGAAAACAGTTAATGAAAGAGGCAGAAGCCTTATTATTTCAAAATATAATCGTATTTACTTAGAAACAGATTCAAAAAGTCGGGCATATCAGTTTTATAAGCACTTAGGTTGGAATACTGTTGAATTTTATGCAAATGGTGATGTCAAAATGGAAAAACTTAAACCTTAAAAGAGCTTTGATAAATTACTTTTTAGATCAAAATATTATGCTGTATAAATTT
>NZ_BKFU01000030.1:0-38814 GCF_008980265.1 Acinetobacter sp. TUM15064
AGTTTCAACCTACAGAACAACAATATATTGACTATTTTAATACCAAAGGTGAAAAAGATGTTCTCGCCAAAGTAATTTCAAATATTCGTGGTACTGCTGAAATTCAAGCCTCACAAGGGGTCGATGCATGGCTAGGTTATGGTGTGTATTTACCAGCCATTGAACGTATTTTTGCTTTGCACCAAGGCGAGACTGAAGCTGAATTTTATGCGCGTACACAATACCCTGTCGATGTTGTGAATGCATACACGCTTGCCAATCATGAAATTGCAACACTCATTGCTGCAGATAAATACAGTCGAATGCATCAGCAAACTGTGGCAGTTAATACTTCTTTATGGCCGTTGAATGATGAAGGACTAAGTATCGACTTACATGACTTCCCTAACCGACTGAAAGCAAAAATTTAGTTTTTTACACGACAGTACATGCTTTGATTAGCATCATAATACCTTGCCATCTTGTTGATTATTTTCAATATTAAATTTATTAAATACAATAAAATCAATGAGATGACATAAAGGAACAACAAGAATATCTATATTTTTAAACCCCGAACTTAAAGCTGCTGAAACTCTTGAATATTCAGCTCACGAATTTCACCGCGCCAAATCCATTTTAATTTAGATTCCAAAAACACATCGCCCTCAAACCAGACAAATAGACCTTCCATCATTTTTGGCCAATCTTCTTTGGTTACTATAGTACGCCCCGAAATCACTGCCAAAATTGCAGCTAAGATCGTATCGTGGCTAACAGCAAGGCTCAAACCATAAGGGTTGCTCGGATGAGTGTTATATATGAGTTCCAAGACATCAACCACACCATGAATCGGATGCTTCATACCCGGCAAGGCATTATTAACAAAACTATTAATAAAACCCAATGCGCCTTGCCGCTGAAAATAAGGACCTGCTTGTTTAATGTTTAACACAAAGCTTCCGGGTTCAACCAATAAACCCTGCTCAATAATTTCTATGCGGTGAGTATTCGGTTCAAGCGTTTGCGCATCTGCCCCCTGAATCATTAACGCAGCAGTATCAATACAACGCTGAATTGGGCTAGAAATACAGTGTTGAATAACTCGGTCAGTATTATCAATTAAATATGAGCCCCAAGCTTCAGCCAAATCACGCCCTTGATGGGTCAATTGTAAATCATAGCCTGCAAGACCCTGACCAGTGACAACTTCGCGAATAGAATGACGTGTAAATAACGTCACTGGCGTTTTTGCATCGGGCAATAAGTCGATGGCTTTCAGCATACTAGGCGGGAGCAAGTCTAAGGCCATAATCAACAACAACTCAATAATTCAAAAAACACTATAGCACGCTTAATTTTTAGCTCAAGCCAATGAAGACATTAGTTCAAGTGCTTGTAATGCGAGTTTTTTCATATCGTTATTTCGATAAGCAATAAAACCGCCATTTAATAAACTCGCTCTTTGGTTATATACGAATGGCCGTCCCTGAAAATCAATTAAGCCACCACCGATGCGCTCCAACAAGCATTGACCCGCACTGGTATCCCATTCAGACGTTGGGTGGAACCGTGGATAAATGTCTACACGATCTTCAAGCATCATACAAAACTTGTAAGCGCTTCCTGCACGGTATTCTGTAATTTCAGTCAGCTTTTCTAATTGATCTAAATAAAGTTGATATTGAGGCTTGCTCTGGCTACTTTGGCTTAAACCGACTTGTACGGTGTGTTGCTGTTCCGATAAATAATATTCAGACCATACATCTTTTTCAATAGCGTATTTTAAAGGTTGACCTTGCTTTGGGCAGAAGTAAATTTGTTGCTCACATGGAATTGCAAGCACGGCAAAACTTGTGTGTGCTCCATCAATCAAACTCAAATTGATAGTAAATTCGGGACGCTGATGTAAGAACTCTTTAGTACCGTCTAAAGGATCAAGCATCCAAAAAGACGTCCAGTGCTGTCTATGTGTATGCTTCCCTTCTTCAGACAAAATAGGCATTTGAGGGAATATTTTTTCTAAAGCCTCTGTAATGTATTGATTAACACGATAGTCCGCTTGCGTCACAGGCGAATCATCTGTCTTTTTTTCAATGCTAAAATCATCGCCTGCAACATACGCTTGGTATTCTGCACGCAAAATTTCACATGCCTGAGTCACAATAGGTACAAGTTGCTGAATTAAAGCATCTTGCGGTGCAATGATTGTTCTGAACATGCGATACCCTTTTTTATTGAATCAAGCAACTCAAAAAATTTTCAACACTTAAATGCCGATACATACCCATAAAGACGCTCTAGATCTTAGAGTATCTTTTCAAAAAACATTATACGCTGATGATACTAGAAAAATGTAAAACGATTGTGCAGCCTTAACCAATCTCTACTTGGAGCCACTACATGACATGATCATTTCATCAAGCACATCTCATGGGCAAATGTTTACATGATCACTGATGACAAAAATTTTGAGCAAAAAAAATCCCACGCATGGAAGCGTGGGATATAAAACGAGAAAAGCTACAGCACTTTAATTTCGTGACACAGTATAAACCTATATTTTGAATACATCAATTAAAAATGCAAAATCCGACACATTTTTATGCATTTTGTACAGACCGCTGTTATTTACTATTAATCTGCGCACTTTACTTCAAGCTGATACTCATCCTGTGTCACTTTAATTTTAATTTTTTGATATTTTCTTTTATTCGGATCCATCGCAGAACCCGCGACTTCAGATAAGAACTTCCGATCATTCATTAGTTCACTATAAGCTTTATATCCAATCAAAATTTTTTCGGGTTTTTTATTTTTGGAAATTAATGCGTTCAGAATGTCGTCTAGTTCATTTGCAGTAACAATTGGCATATAAATCAACTCAAAATAAAAAAGAGTATCTATGAACAATATGATGAAATGATGTCAAAACAATATTTTGAAAAATATAAATTAAAAATAAAGCCCGATCACCACAAAAATAGATAGGGCTTTTGTCTAAAAATCAGACCATAAAATTATTTTATTTAACAAAAAAGCCTGTTTATCTCTCTCCAAATAAACAGGCTTAAACTACACACCGCATTTAATCATTTAGCATTTATATTTATGACACAGATACTACAGCTTAAATATTTCAAATTGATGAAGCTGAATTGCTTTTATAAAACCACGCCGACTCAATCGTCATTTCTTAAAAATGTGAGCTCGTATTCATCATGGGTAATTTTAATCTTAGTATTCCGATAGGTCCGCTTTTTCGGGTCTAGCGAAGAATTGATGACGTTATCTGCAAATTTCGGATTCGACATAAATTTTGCATATAACATATAACCGATACGAATCTTCTTAATTGCTTTTTTCTTTCCTTTTGCCTCATATTTATCTAGGGTTTCATCTAAAAAATCTAAACTGAGTTCACTCATTTATTCATCTCTATTTTATTGTCATTCGATCCATGTTTTACCTGATTCTAAGTTAAATAACCAGTGCAACATCTTTATTTATTAATCATTCTGATCAATCACCAACATCATTTTCTTAGCATAAGTCAGCCAATTTTTATTTACTTTTGCTACACATATACAAAAGCCACCTTTAAGGTGGCTTTGATTTTAACAATGCAAAATGAAAATCTGATGAAAATCACATTACATAGACATAACTGCAGAATAACTCAGTGGAATTGAAAAACTAACCAAAACTAAAGAAGCTGTACGCTGCAAGTTTTTTTGATTTAGCCATGAAATTCTATTAGCAACCAATACAGAACCAATAAATATCCAAAATAACGCAATTGGAGTAATTAGACATAAAAATAACCCCATGTGCACCGTATATGATTGAAGACTTGACCATGCAGCAATTGGAAAAACGGCTGAAGCAAACAACAGAGCTTTTGGATTGAGCATTGTCGCGCAGAAAAGTGACTTGGCTGTAATTGAGGGTTGGTTTAAATCTGCATCAACTGTAGAAGTTTTCCATAATTTAAAGGCTAAATAAATAATATAAGCTGCACTGCAAAGTTTCAGTACTGGCGGTAAAATGGGGAGAGATTCAGCAATTGAGTCAATTAAAACGCCCCATACGGTGATTGCAATAAAGTAGCCTATCACTTCAGCAGGAATCAATTTAAGGGATTTTTTGACACCAGTTTCAATACCTGAAGACGCTAAAAGTGTATTCGTTGGTCCAGGTGTTAAGAGGATGGTAATGACCAAACTTATAAAAAGCCATGAAAACATTCACTATCCTTTTCCTTGTAAATTTGGCCAAATCTTTCAATATTTCGTTTTATTTGTCGACATTTTAAATGTAAGAAAAAATTTAATACAAAAATAAATACTAAAAAAAGTAATTACTTAATATTCAATTCATCTTGCTTTCAGCATATCCCTTGACTGACTCAAAATGACCTTTTTTGTTCACCAAAGTTTCTATAATTTAAATTAACATTTGAAGTGCAGCGCCATACTCTTAAAAATCATACTTGACTCAGACGTCTAAAGCCGACTCCTTTTCTTGGTCGGTCAGATAGTATTGAACCAATATACTTTCAAGAATACACATGGCGATCTGTTTAGCTTTAGCGGCCGTAAACAGGTCATCAAACACTTACCGAGACTCACGCTGCTAAAACCGCAACAACCTGTTTGCTTTCAATATTCACCAGTAGCTAAAGATAAAAATGGTTTTTTCCTACTCACCAATCTTCACTAAACAGCAACATACGCACTATCTCAAATAACACTCCCAATTCATACAGGACGCAGAGACAGTCGCACAAAATGGTAGCAAGCGCATGTGCGCTGAGAGCTTGATACATCGCATACCTTTTACATCATCATTAATTTTCAATGCAGATCTGGTATGATTAATAATGATTATTGATTACACTTTATAAAATATAATATGCATGATTCATCAACAAATTTTAACGATAACCGCCCCATCAAATCGTGGTTTGGATTTCTTTTAGGATTGTTCTGCGTTGTAATGAGCATAATAGCGTTATTTGAATCTGTGAGTTTACAAAGCATCCTGAGAACTTTAGGTTTTCTATGCTTTTGGTATCCATGGAGTCAATTACAAGTTAAGAATCGTCCTCTCTCAAAATTTTTCAGTAGTGAAATAGACGACGACAAATTAAATAAACAAGCAAGCATCCTCGCAATTATTGCTCTGGCTCTACTCATCAGCTCTACAATTTTGTTTTATATGAGTTAGTTTGAATAGCAACCCGTTTCTTGATTGGCTGACATTAATGATTGAGAAAAAAGTTCAACCATAGTAATCACACCGATAACTATTGCTGATTGAAAGAGCTTGATGAAGGCTTATATTAGTTTATGTATTATGCAAATTTATCAAAATCATAAGGTGTCTTTAAAGTGAGAATACATATTGATAAGTTAAGTATTCGTTCGACCACCGAAGAAGATTGGGAAATATTAAAAACTGTGCGCTTAGAATCTCTCTTAGAGAGTCCTAATGCATTTTCTGCAACATACTCTACCACTGAGCTGTATAGTGAATTGCAATGGCGTGATCGTGCAGCACATAAAACTCAATATCACTATATCTTAGCTCTAAATGGGCAACGCGCTATTGGTATAATTGGTGGAAAACAAAGTACTGAACTAGAGTTTGGCTTGATCGCCATGTGGGTCAATCCAGAGTTTCGCGGTAATGGTATAGCAGATATGCTGATCAATGCTATAAAGAAATTAGCAATTTCTAAAGGGCATTTTAGAATAGCTCTGAGTGTTTCTCAAGATAATATTCGGGCAATAAATCTTTACTCTAGGCACGGTTTTTCATGTATAGCCGACTGGGAAAACTCATCTATAAATGCTCGCCCAAGAAATCAAAAAATGGAATGTGTCGAATTAGACAGAGTGATACCCAAATTTGCATAAAGCTTACTTGTAGGTTCAATGATATATCAGGGCACTTCCCTACAAGTCTATATGTTTAAAACATCAAAAATGACTGACTTATACAAAGTCAAAAAAGTGAATATGATTTTTCAAATACTTGAGAAATGTATTATTTTACTAAATAAAATTAGGCGTATAGAGAGTAAGTTAATGAACCACCCTGAGTCTCAAATTGATGATATACAGATTGTAGGTTTACAACATTGCAAGTCGGAAAATTTAGTTCATTTTTATATAAAAAATAAAACTCATTTAGCCGATGCAATGCCCCTTAGAGATGAATCTTTTTATCAGTCTCACTACTGGGACGAGCAGATTGCTGATTATGCTCAATTATTTAAAGAAAAGTGTGCGATTAAATTTGTTTTACTCAAACATGAGCAGGTGATTGGAACCATTACATTTGATCAAATTTGCTATGGTGCCTTTCGTTCTTGTTATCTTGGATACTTGTTAGACCAAGATTATCAAGGAAAAGGCATAATGACTAAAGCTTTACAGTTTTGTTTAAGCTATATAATTAAAGACCTCAACCTAAATCGTGTAATGGCTAATTACGTTCCTGAAAACCTTCGTAGTGGAAAACTACTCCGTCAGTTAGGATTTGAGCGAGAAGGCTATGCCAGAAAGTATCTTTTACTTAATGGTGTATGGAAAGATCATATTTTAACCAGTTATATTAATGACACCTAATATTAACCAAATAAAGTTCCAGTTTAAATTTTCGTCTGCAAACCAATTAAAAAAATCGCATCTACCCAGAGGATTTTCAATTCACACTCTTAAGACAGACAGTGATATGAGCGTTTCTGGAAAGCGAGTCTGCGTTACAAATAACAATTTCACACAGACCGTTTAAAGCAACGTGAAATTTTTAATTTAGTTGGGAGGATTGATTACCCAATATCCCCTATTTCACACCCACTCCTTAAAGGGCAAGGTTCACCATCCAATAAGTTTTCAAGCATGCTCTGCATCTGTAGCAATTGAAATATTTTCTCCTGTATCACCCCTAGTTTTTCCGACAAAATCGAACGAAATTGTGTAGCCGGAATTTCATTCTCATTGATTAATTGAGTGATTTGCCTTATCTCAGCCAGTGTAAAACCTAGATTTTTAGCCGTCTGGATGAGTTTCAATTGTTGCAGCGTCTGTTCAGGATAATCCTTATAACCATTATTACGGACTAAAGGTTGAATTAACTCCATTTTTTCATAAAAACGGATGGTATCTCGACTCAAATTAATCTGTTGTGATAGTTCACCGATCAACATATCTCATTTCCATGCATATTTTTAAAACCCTCTTGACCATGGAGTATACTCCATACTTTAGCGTAAACAATGACTAATGAATAGGAGTTAGTTCTATGTTTACATCACCCCAAACCGCCTTAATAGTCGGCGCAACTGGATTTATTGGTAAATTCCTTGTCGCTCGTCTGCTCCATGATAATGCACGGGTCTTTGCTCTCTGCCGTAATATAAATGAGCAACCGCATCAACTAAGATCTTGGCTAACACAACAGGGAATTGACTATCGCCAACTTAGTTTCATTCAAGGTGATGTTACCCTTCCCAATTTAGGTCTATCACCTCAGGATTGGGAAACATTAAAAGAAGTTAACTATCTCTACAATACGAGTGCATTGTTTAAATGGAATCTCACTATGGAGCAAGCTAAAGCAGTAAATGTTGATGGGCTGACCAACCTGTTACATAGTGTATGCAAGCATTGTCATTTAGAACGTGCAATACACTTGTCTGGCTATATGCTAACTCTAGACAAGCATTTACAGGCAGCAGGCATCTATAGAAAGAATATTGAAAAAACGGATTGGCCCAAAATTTATGACAGATTGGGTGCTTATGAAGCCTCAAAGATCCAAGGACATTTTAACTGGATCAAGCAGGCTGACACTCTCAATATCCCATGGACAGTCATTCACCCTGCCACAGTAATAGGTGATGAAATGAGTGGAGAAATTCCTGCAAACCAGCCGATTGCCACCCTAATTCAACAGCTCAAACAAAGAAAAATGAAGGCACTGCCCGGGACACCTCAGCATTCACTGCCTCTAGTATCCGTAACAATGCTTGTGAATGCTATTTTCCATGCAGGCAAAGATACCCAAACTCTAAAACAAGAAATTTTAGTAGCCAACCCTGAACAATTATCCTTACAGACTTTAGTCAGCATTATTGCTAATGCTATACAGGTCAAAGCTCCACATCATTTTGTATCACTCTACTGTTTAAAATGGATTTTAAAATGGCATTGGTTGGCAAAAAAATTAGATATGTCTGGAGAAATGCTAAATTTTATTAGAACTGAACAGATTGACCTAAGCTTATTCAACCAACTCAATCAAAAGTGGGAAATCCCACCGACAGTACTACTAGAAACCATAAAAAGGACTGCAGGATGGGTGATTAAGCAATCAAAATAAAACAATGCTAAGTATGAGCAATATTGAGTGACTCAAGATGGAGACTCTCCTCTCCAAGTTTTAGCAGTCATGGATTTATTCACTTATTCAGTTCTGATTTATATTTGCATACTTGTGAACAAGCATCTGTTGTTAATCCAAGTAATGGGTAAGTGCATAAATCCATCTATTGAGTTATTGGGAGTAAAAGAATACAAAATTGGAAAATAATCTTACCCTTAGGTAAAACCCTAATAAAAAACCTTCCGATCCGTAGCCATCAACTTCTTATCTCAAAGTTTTCTGTTGTTAGATTTAAGCCAACTATCACTTAATGCCATTCGTTTTTTTCAAGCTAGTTGTTTTATACTCTAATGCTGCTATGTACAGATAGAAAATATGTACACAGATATGTACATCATTTTTCTTGAAAGGTTTTTCTATAAACTTTGTTGAACTTGAAAAAACATTGGAGATTTTTAAATGGAAAAACCGCTTATTATTTTTGATATGGACGGTACATTACTGGATCTTGCTTACGATGATTTTATTTGGAATCATCAACTTCCAATTCGTTATGCGGAACAGCACCAATGTTCTTTAGAGCAAAGTCGACAGGCTTTGTTTCAGTTCTATCAAACCCATAATCACACTTTAAATTGGTATTCAACCCGCTTTTGGACAGCAAAAGTTGGTGTAGATACGCTGGCTTTACAGCACGAATTTAAGCATAAAGTCAGCCTCCGCGAAGGTTGTATTCAACTTCTCGACTACTTGAAAACCAATGGTTATCTTTGTTGGCTTGCAACCAATGCGGATTGCGAAGGCTTAAAATTTAAGCTTGAATACACTGAACTGGCCTCATATTTTGATGTCATCATCAGCAGTGAAACACTTGGTCATGCCAAAGAATTTACCGAGTTTTGGCAACATCTTCATAAGCACCATCCTTTTAACCCATCACACTGCTATTTTATCGACGACACGGAGAAAGTGCTTAAAGGTGCTGAAAGTTTTGGAATTCAAAACTTATTTACCATTGCTCAGCCCTCATCACTGGGACAATCTAAAGTATCGAGCTCTTATCCCATATTAAATCAACTCACCGATTTAATTCATTATTTAGAGCAAGCTGAGGTCACTACAAAATATGCGTAAATCCGCTTTAGCTGAAGATGCTGTAGGCATGCGTATTGATAAATGGTTATGGGCAGCACGTTTTTTTAAAACGCGCTCGATTGCCAAAAATGCCATCGAGGGGGGTAAAGTCCACCACAATGGCGAACGTGTCAAAGTATCACGTGAAGTCCGTATTGGTATGGAACTCACGATTCAACAAGGTATTGATAAGAAAACCGTGGTAATCAAAGAGCTCTCTGATGTTCGCGGTCCTGCACCAGTCGCACAAAAGCTTTATGAAGAAACCGAAGTCAGTATTACACGACGGGAATTGATTGCAACCCAAAGAAAGTTGCATAATCTAGCTCGACCTGATCATCGCCCGAGTAAAAAAGATCGACGAGATATCAGCAAGTTTAGACAAGAAAATGATCAACAATTTGACCAATACTGGTCTTATAATGATGATGAATGACATGCGTCATATTGTGTCGTACACGATATGACTTTTATAGAAGATACGGACTAAATCTGTCACTATAGTGATCATATTCAGTAACTATCCGTGACATCGTTTTGAGGTTGTAAGATGGATGATAATAAAAGCAAGGCGCTTAATGCTGCGCTAAGTCAAATTGAAAAACAGTTTGGCAAAAACACAGTAATGCGCCTTGGCGATAACACCGTACAAGCTGTTGAAGCGGTATCGACGGGTTCTTTAACACTTGATATTGCGCTTGGTATTGGCGGCTTACCCAAAGGTCGTATCGTTGAAATTTATGGTCCTGAATCTTCAGGTAAAACAACGATGACTTTACAAGCGATTGCAGAATGTCAAAAAGCAGGCGGCACTTGTGCATTTATTGACGCCGAACACGCTTTAGATCCTCAATATGCTCGTAAACTAGGTGTAGACATTGATAACCTACTGGTTTCACAACCAGATAATGGTGAACAAGCTCTTGAAATTGCAGATATGTTAGTTCGCTCTGGAGCGATTGACCTGATCGTTGTCGACTCAGTAGCTGCATTAACACCACGTGCAGAAATTGAAGGTGAAATGGGCGACTCTCACATGGGCCTACAAGCACGTTTGATGAGCCAAGCATTACGTAAAATTACAGGTAATGCAAAACGTTCAAACTGTATGGTGATCTTCATTAACCAAATTCGTATGAAAATTGGTGTGATGTTTGGTAGCCCTGAAACCACAACTGGTGGTAATGCGCTGAAGTTCTATGCTTCTGTTCGTTTAGACATCCGCCGTGTAGGTCAGGTCAAAGAAGGCGATGAAATTGTTGGTTCTGAGACCAAAGTCAAAGTTGTTAAAAACAAAATGGCACCGCCATTCCGCGAAGCACTCTTCCAAATCCTCTATGGTAAAGGTGTAAACCACTTAGGTGAGCTTGTAGACTTGGCTGTGCAACAGGAAATCGTACAAAAAGCCGGCGCTTGGTATTCATACCAAGGCGACAAAATCGGTCAAGGTAAAAACAACGTGATTCGTCACCTTGAAGAAAATCCTCAGTTGGCTGAAACCATTGAGAAAATCATCCGTGATCAACTGCTTACCACTTCAAATGCTGCACCCGTAGAAGAGAATGAAGAAGAGCCAGACTTTTTAGATGCTTAATTTAAAGCATCTTTCTAAAGAATAAATGTGATTACACAACATTTAGGCTTACACTAAGAAACGCCCTACGGGGCGTTTTGTTTATTCAGATCTATTTCATAGCCGATTATGCCTAATTCAAAATTCCCCAAACTTCTTGACTATGATGCTCTCAAACAACAATTTGGTGAGGAAGAATCCCCTGCTACTCAATACAGCCACACGCAGGTAACACAAGAAACGGTTGATGCCTTAGATTTTGATGAAGAGAATCAGCCCAAACCCACAGGTTTAACAGGTTCTCGTCTACGTTCTTATGCATTTGCGGTACTGACACGTAAAGAATATTCAAAAGCAGAATTGATTGAAAAATTAACCACATGGGCAATGTACCGCGAAGAAGTGATTACACTGGTTGAAGAGCTTTCAGCACAAAACTACCAAAGTGATCAACGCGTGGCCGAAATTATGCTATCGAGCCAAAAACGTAAGGGCAAAGGCCCTAACCGTATCAAAATGGCGTTAAAAACTAAAAAGATTGACACTGGCCTAATTTTAGAAGAACTGAAAGAAACAGATTGGGTCGAACAAGCCTATCAACTCAAAATTAAAAAGTATGGAACTGAGGTCGCAACAGATCCAAAACTCAAAGCCAAACAAATCCGTTTTTTAATGTATCGTGGCTTTGAAATGGATGCGATTATGAAAGCCATTTCGAGAAAAATGGAAGATTGAATCGTCATTTAACACTCATATCATAAGGAATTTAAGGCTGAGATACATCACTAAAACTTGAGCATACGAAGAAGTCTTTGGGACTTTAAATACAGATAAAACCCTCAACTTACTGCAATTCATAACTAGACCCAGTAATGCCTAAATTACTTTTATGTAGTGTCATCTTATAAGCACCATCAATGCTTGTATTATAGTAGTCATCCGATCTAGCCTCGATCCTCTGGATCTCGCCATTAGGCATACGCACATCTAAATAATAATGCGAAATAATACACATAAATAAAATATAACCATACCTATGGAGATATAATTTAAAAAGCCATTTGAAATAAAATATAAAATCGAGAAATAGATAAAAATAATGGTAATTACAAAAAAGAAAATAAAAAGTAAGACACTTTTAATTTTTTAGAGGATTCAATAGTAAGAACTAAACTAGCATCAATGCCGTAATAATCTTTCATTTTTATTCTTTTATATTTATAAAACTGGTGGCAACCCTACCAGCAAGCCTTCGGCACATCATATTTCTACTACCGTTGCTACCTTCCGGTCCTGGCGGGGTTCGTAGAGTACAATTGCGAAGTAACCGGCAGGGCTACCATTGCAAGAACAGAGTATAGAGATTTTCTCCCAAGTTGCAAGCCTATAAATGCTTTTTAAGTAAGCATTTCATTCAATTGATTATTTATAAAACAAACTGAGAAAAAGACATTCTATTTTGAACAACATCGGTACTACAATCCTTTACCTAAATACACGACAACAATGTAAAAGCTTATTGCATTTCAGAACATTGCCGTTTTTAATGGGGTAAATAAATTTTGTTTGATGTGTCTACATCAAAAGCATGACAACACGGATATTTCATGATGCTAAAGAAGCATAGCCTATGTGCCCTCACCCTACTTTGCACAACGTCTGTTTTCGCCAACGTTCCAATTGAATCACTAGGCTTAAGTCAAGCCAGCAATAACAGTGTCAGCTCAACTAGCTTAGCTGTAGATACGGGTGCAGGAGCCACTGCAACCAATATCAATTGGCAAATCATGCAAAAAAACCAGCAACTAGAAAATGATTTGCGTATCTTGCGTGGCAAGATGGAAGAACAAGATAATGAAATTGCTCAGCTTAAACATGAATTAGAAAACCGCTACGCTGACCTAGATCAGCGTTTAGAATTACTTCAACAAAAACTAGACCCTGAAGCAAGTAATACAGCGGAGGATAATCAACAGGATATTACTCCCAGCACCAACACAACCAACACAAGCTCCGGGAACAACACAGCCCCCCCAGTAAACCCAGCAAATAAGCCACCTGTGGTTGTCAACACACAGAATACGTCTGAACCATCGGAACTAGAAAAAGCAGCCTATACCGTAGCTCTAGATGCGTATAAGCAAGGTGGTGCAAAGAAAGCCATTGCACCTATGCAAAATTTTATTAAGAACAATCCCAATAGTGTTTATATTAGCAATGCCTATTTTTGGTTAGCAGAATTCAACTTAGCCGTTGAACCCACCAACTATGCAGAAGCAAAGAAAAACTATGGTATTGTGGCGAACAAATACCCAAACTCCTCGCGTGCACCACGCGCTGTTTATCAGCTCTATAATATTGCCAAAGAAGTAGATAAAAACACGACTCAAGCCAATCAATATAAAGCCAAGCTACTTAAACAATATCCTAAGTCTGAAGAGGCTTCTTTCTTTAAAAAATGATTTTCCTATAGATATAAAAAAAGACACGCGAAGTGTCTTTTTTTATATCTAGAATGAGCTTAACGCACAATGCCTCGTTCTGACTGTTCTAATGAGTCGATGAGCAATTGTACCTCAGCAACTTCAGGCAAAATTTCTACACGGATACGTTCTAAAGCCTGCTCTGTCGTTAGACCTTCTTTATAGATCAATTTAAATGCTGTGCGTAAACCTTGAATCACATTTTTAGACCAACCTTTACGACGCATGCCTTCAACATTCATCGCAAAAGCATGTGCAGGATTACCAGAAACCATTACATAAGCAGGTACATCTTTCACGATCAAGGATGCACCACCAATCATACTGTAAGAATCAATCTTACAGAACTGGTGTATCCCTGAGTTACCGCCGACAATCACATAGTCTCCTACATGAACATGACCAGCCACACCAACATTGTTTGCAAAAATATTATGATTACCTACCACACAGTCATGTGCGATATGTGTATTAACCATCAATAGATTATGGCTACCAATCTTAGTAAGACCGTGATCCTGAACCGTACCACGGTGTAAACTACAATGTTCACGAATTTTATTATGGTCGCCAATTTCTAACCAGGTTTCTTCACCTGCATATTTTAGATCCTGACATACCTCACCCACGCTTGCGAATTGGAAAATTTCATTCTGCTCGCCAATACGCGTATAACCACCGACCACCACATGTGAGTGTAACTGTGTACCTGCACCAATGGTGACATTTGGACCAATAACACAATACGGTCCAATCTTTACATCTGCTGCAATCACGGCAGATGCATCGATAATTGCTGTAGGGTGAATAAATTCGTTATTGCTCATGATTGCTCTATTTTCTGATGCGAAACCATAATTTCCGCAGATGCTGCTACTACACCGTCAACGGTGGCAATACAATTATATTTGTAAATACCACGTTTCTGCATAACCAATTCTGATTTTAACACCAATTGGTCACCTGCAACGACTTGCTTTTTAAAGCGAACTTTCTCTGCACCTGCAAACAAGAACAAAGAGCCTTCACTCGGTTTTTCATCGTTCATGATAAAACCAAGAATGCCTGATACTTGTGCTAATGCTTCGACAATCAAAACACCTGGCATAATTGGATAATTAGGGAAGTGTCCTTGAAAAAATTCTTCATTAATAGACACATTTTTATAAGCCACAATACCATTTTCAGTCACATCAACAACACGATCGACCAATAAAAAAGGATAGCGGTGTGGCAAGTATTCACGGATCGTTTGAATTGTCATTGGCAATTCAGGTTTCGTGAAACTAGTAGAATTCGACTCAGTCATCATATTTCTATTTACGCAATTTAATTGTTGATTCAAGGGACTCTATTTGAGTCTGCATATGATCAATTTTTTTGACCAGTTGGGTCAATGGCACATCTGCTAATTGTCTTAAACGCACAACCGTACGTTTCCACTTTTGATTTTCAAAAAGCCCTATGCCTGAAGAATAAGTTCCAGCCACAGAAATATTATTTGTGACCATTGACATTCCTGTTAACGTCACATTATCAGCAATATTTAAGTGTCCAGCAATTGCAGAACCACCACCAACAATACAATTTTTGCCAATGGTCGTGCTACCTGCTACAGCGGTCTTTGCAGCAAATGCAGAATTTGCACCGATTTTAACGTTATGTGCAATTTGCACAAGGTTATCAATAATGACACCATCTTCCAAAATCGTGTCATCCAAAGCACCTCGATCGACACTACAATTCGACCCAATTCGCACATCATTTCCAATAATGACAGAACCCAATTGTGCAATGCGATGCCATTTACCTTGGTATGGAGCGAAACCAAAACCTTCTCCACCTATTGCAGTATTGGCATGGATACGTACACGATCGCCAATTTTACATGACATTAAATTTACATGCGATTCAATCAGACCATTACGTCCAATTTCAACACCATCATGAATGGTGACATGCGACTGGATAATTGTATGATTACCAATCACACAATTTTCGCCAATCACAACATAATGACCAATATAGGCACTATCCGAAATAATTGCTGAGGAATGAATCTGTGCAGTACTTTCGATACCCTGCTCAGTATGCTTAGCCTCAAAAGCATGCGTTAAAATTGCAAATGCTAAATAAGGATTAGCAACAATAATAAAGTTTTGATGTTCAACCAAGTGATCTTTCAAAGCTGCTGTAACAATGAAGGCTCCAGCTTTAGACTGTCGTGCTTGATCTAAGTATTTTTCACTATTCACAAAAGCAACATGTCTAGACTCAGCAGAGTCTAGACTAGCCAATCCTTTGAAGATCAAGTCTGCTTGACCTACGCACTCACCTTGAACTAAACGAGCAAGATCTTCTAAGCGATATTGTTGAGGATTCATTGGATTACTTAATTGCGTTAACCTTTTGAATCATTTTATCAGTTAAATCATACTTAGCGTCATAGGCAAGTGCCGAGTTTTTATTCAAAACAACATCTAATTGATTTTCTTTACGCAATTGTTCAGCAACTTGCTTCACTCGCGTATCAAAAACTGAACGAACTTGTTGAATAGAACTTTGTACACTATTTTGCATTGTTTGCTGTAAAGTATTGAACTCTTTCAGCTTCGTTTGGTATTGAGCCACTAATTTTTGCTTTTCTGCATCGCTTAATTTATCGCCAGTCTGCAAACGCTGTTGCAAGTCCTGAAGCTCTTTACCTAGTTGATCAAGCTTAGTGCTTTGTGGCTGTATTTTTTGTTGGAAGCTTGAGTTTTGTTGTTTTAAATATGTGCTATTTTCAACTACACGCTCAAGATCCACGACACCATAACCTGCCGCATTGACTACAGTTGAAGTTAAAGCCGTTAAAACCAATGCTGTAAAAATTTTTTTCATGATTTAATCTGTCATATAAATAAAGAAAGGTCGACCTTAGAAGGTACGACCAATTTCAAATTGAATGCTCTTCGTCTCATCACCGTCTTTATCATTCAGTGGGAACGCATAGCTTAACGATAATGGGCCAATCATCGTAATCCACGTAAAGCCAACACCAACACTATAACGCAAATTACTTAGGTCAAAACCATATTCATCTTTACAAGTTTTTCGCTCAGTTTCTGTAGAAAATACATCACATTGCGTATCGAAAACCTGACCACCTTCAGCAAAAATCACTGGGCGAACTTGACGCGTCCAATCGCCTTTAAATGGTAAAGGTAATGCCAATTCCGTACCAAATTGTACAAGTGCGTTACCACCCACTTCTTCAGGAGAAGGATCATTTTGACCTGTTTCAGTATAATAAACACCATCGTATTTAGGACCCAATGTACTTGTGTCATAACCACGAACCGAACCAAAACCTCCAGCATAGAAGTTTTTGTAGAATGGAAGGTCATTACCATAACCCAACTTACCATAACCACGAAGTACGAAGTCCTTACCTAATGGAAGATACCCTTGTGCATCATAGGTAATTTTTTGATATTCAACATCACTACCAGGTAATGCAATTTCACCATTCACACGATGCGACATACCTGATGTTGGGAATACTGGACGGTTTAATGTATTATAAGACCAACCAAGGTTAATATTATAAGTAAAGAAATCGCCTTGATACTCTGAACTATATTCTTGGGTTGAAATTTCATTACCATCATCATCAACACATACACCATCGCTCCAAGAACCAGAACAATATGTGCCTGTGCCAGTTTTCTTACCGCCATGTGCTAACAAATAATCACGCACATAGGTAGATACGTATGGACCAGTGGTTACTTTAGTTTTATCAATCGTTAAGCCTGCACTAATATTTTGGTTTTCATCAATTGGATAACCAAAAGTCAGACCACCACCTAAGCTGTCTGTAACATAGTTGTTGACGTTATAGTCATCATCAAGCTTGGTTTTACGGTAATACATGTTATAACCACGTTTTACACCATCAATGGTGAAATACGGGTCAGTTACACTTAAATTATAATAGTCTTGCGTCTCTGAGCGTGTTAAATCAATAGCAACCGAATTACCCGTGCCCAAGAAATTCGTTTGACTTAAGCCTGCTTGGAACGTGACACCACCACTTTGCGAGAAACCAACAGCTAATGTTGTTGTACCAGAATGTTGTTCTTCAACATTTACATTAAGGTCGACTTGGTCTGCAGTATTCGGTACACGTGCTGGTTTAATATCAACAGTTTTAAAGAAACCTGTACGCTCTAAACGCACTTTAGATAAATCAATCTTTTCATTGCTCGCTAATGCACCTTCCATCTGACGCATTTCACGACGTAAAACCTCATCCGCAGTCTTGGTATTTCCTGCAAAGTTAATACGACGAACTGTCACTTGTTGACCCGGATTAATATAATAATTTAAGCCAACCAAGTGGGTTTCTTTATCAATCTGAGGCACTACATTAACTTCGGCATAGTAATAACCAGCATTCCCGTATTTACGTAGAAGCAATTGTTTAACTGCATTTACTTTTTCTTGCGAGTAAATATCGCCATCTTTATAAATTTGTAATGCTTTTAGTTCTGAAGGTGTATATAAAGCATCACCTAAGAATTTGGTTTCGCCAAATTTGAATTGCTCACCTTCATCAACAGAAACTTCAACAAAAATATTCTTCTTGTCTTCACTTAAGTTTAAGCTTGAGTGATTAATATTAAAGTTGATATAGCCTTTGTTTAAATAAAGTGCACGTAACGACTCTAAGCTTGCGGCCATCTTTTCACGTGCATAACGATCATTACGCGAAATAATAGAGGTCCAACCACTCTCTTTTACTGCAAACGCTTGTTCAATTTCGCTTTCTTTAAAAACGGTATTACCAATAATATTGATATCTACAACTTTTGCAGCTTTACCTTCTACAAACTCAATCGTCAAATCTACACGATTGTTCGGCTTTGGTGTACTGACAACTTTTACATCAGCATCATAACGACCTTGCTGCATGTACTGTTGTTCAAGTTCAGACTCAACAGTTTGTAAGGCTGATTTTTTCAGCACTTCACCTTCTGTAATACCCATTTTTTTGAGACCTTCTTCTAAGGCCTCTTTAGGGATAAGCTTATTTCCTTTAAATTCAACTTTAGAAATAAGAGGACGTTCGACAACCTTGAAAACCAGCGTATCGCCCTGCTTTTCAGTTTTAATGTCATCAAATAAACCTGTTGCATACAAACTACGAATGGCATTGGCAAGCGCAGCATCGCTCACACGATCTCCACTGTTCAACGGAATCATTCCATAAACATTTGCTGGCGTTAAACGAACAAGTCCATCAACCTTAATATCACGTACTATATAATCTTCTGCTGCATATACTTGTTGTACTGTTGCCATAGCACTAACGAGCGCCAGAGGCATAAATAAATGTGTGTGCTGCATGCCAGTCTTTTCCGATGTAAAATTTAATTCCGTATCTACGCTTTCTTACAAACGCATAAAATCATTGAATAGTGCCAGAAGCATCATACTTCCGAGCAATACCATACCAATTTTCAAACCAACCAATTGTATTTGTTCAGAAACAGGTTTACCACGTATCAGTTCTATAAAATAATAGACCAAATGTCCACCATCAAGCATAGGAATAGGTAATAAATTTAATATACCTAAACTAACGCTCATCAGCGCCATAAATGAGATGAAAGTCTGCCACCCCATTTCTGCACTTTGTCCCGCAACTTTGGCAATGGTAATCGGCCCAGATAGGTTATCTAAACCAATCAAACCGCGTACCATTTTCACAATCGAGTTTAAAATCATACTCGACAATTGACCAGTTTTGTCCACCGCCATCATGAAGGCTTCGGCAGGATTATATTGTATCGTTTGTTTATATTCTGTAGGAATACTGATCTTTCCTGAGTCACTTTGTACACCCAAGACACCAGAAACCTTACCCATATTGTCGCGTTTACCTTGTGGCATCACTTCAAGCTGTACCAACTGATTATTGCGAAGCACCTCAATTTTTAACAACTTTTCAGGCGATGCTTGAACGACCTGCACCACATCAAACCAGTCTTTCATTTTGACGCCATCAATTGCAACAATTTTATCGCCTTGTTGCATGCCTTGACGAATAGCTGCGCCATCTTCACTTAGCTTTGTAACAACTGCTGGAATTTTAGGCCTGTATGGCATAAAACCAAGCACATCAAGTGGAGACTGTGTTTGATCTTTCAGAAAATGCTGTATAGGCAGATTAAAAGTCTTGATCTGACC
This sequence comes from Acinetobacter sp. TUM15064, assembly GCF_008980265.1. Classification (NCBI taxonomy): domain Bacteria; kingdom Pseudomonadati; phylum Pseudomonadota; class Gammaproteobacteria; order Moraxellales; family Moraxellaceae; genus Acinetobacter; species Acinetobacter sp. TUM15064. The sequence goes on from NZ_BKFU01000030.1 coordinate 19,801, forward strand.
ATTCCGTTCGGCCTGAATCTGAATTGAACCTGTTTCACCCACACGATCAACCAAAGCAAAATTCAACTTTTCCCAAGTCGGTGTTGTTAAACCATCAACTGCGGTAATTTTATCGCCGACTTGCATTTGAACTTGCGCCGCGGGGGTATTCGGTAACACTTTACCCACACGCGTATTCAATTGCTCTTGTGCAGGTAAAAAGAGTATCCAGAACAAAACTATTGCTAATGCTAAATTAATCAACGGGCCAGCTGCAACAATCGCAATACGCTTCCACGGATGCTGACGATTGAATGCTTTAGGCAAGTCTTCTTCAGATACATCGCCTTCACGCTCATCAAGCATTTTGACATAACCACCCAATGGCAGTGCTGACAGTTGATACTGAATGCCCGATTTTTTAGAAGTCCACTTTAAAAGCGTTGGACCAAATCCAATAGAATAAACTAAAACCTTTACGCCCAATTTACGCGCAACAAAATAGTGCCCAAACTCATGTATTGCAATAAGTGGGCCTAAAAGCAAAATTGCCGCAACAATAATAAACAAGGCGCTCATGCTTAAATTCCTATATTCACCACATATTGCTGAGCAACATGACGTGCGTTTCGATCTGCTTCTAAAATAACATCAAGTTCTGTTGCAGCTTGATATTGGATAGTATTTAAAGTGTGTTCAACAATAGCAGGAATATCCATAAAACCAAGCCGTTGATTCAAAAATGCAGCAACGGCTACCTCATTAGCAGCATTTAAAATTGCTGGAGCCGTACCACCTGTTTTCATCGCTTGACGCGCTAAACCCAATGATGGAAAGCGTATAGTGTCTGGTTCCTGAAAATCTAACTGATGATTTTTAAATAAATCCAAAGCAGGTACATGTGTTTCAATACGCTCAGGCCATGCTAAAGCATGCGCAATCGGCGTACACATATCTGGGTTACCCATTTGTGCCAACGTTGATCCATCCACATACTGCACCATGGAATGAATGATACTCTGTGGGTGCACGACTACTGTAACAAAATGTTCTTCAATTGAAAAAAGATGACACGCTTCAATCAATTCCAAACCTTTATTCATCAGCGTCGCTGAATCTACTGAAATTTTTTGCCCCATCGACCAGTTCGGATGCTTACACGCCTGCGCAGGAGTTACCTTTCGAAGCTCATCTAAACTATGCTTTAAAAAAGGGCCTCCTGATGCTGTAAGCAAAATCCCCGAAACGCCAAGTTTGGGTTGTCCTGAACGCTCAGTATCTAAATAACTGTGTGGAAGACACTGGAAAATTGCATTATGTTCAGAATCAACAGGAAGCAATAATGCCTGATGATCATGAGCAGCCTGCATCATGATGTCACCAGACATTACCAAAGCTTCTTTATTTGCAAGCAGTACCCGCTTGCCTGCTTTAACCGCTGCCAACGTCGGCATTAAGCCTGCTGCTCCAACTATAGCAGCCATCACAATATCAACTGCGGGATGCTCAGCAACTGCAATCAATCCCGCTTCATCAGCTAGAATTTCAATATCCGGTAAATTGACTGCAACTAAAAGCTGACGCAACTCATCAACTTTAGTTTGGGGAACCACCACAATTTTAGGATGAAACTGTTGGCATATTTCAACAAGCTCACCAAGTCGACTGTGAGCCGTAACCGCAAATACTGAATAGCGTTGAGCATGTTGCTGCAATATTTTTAAGGTGCTCTGTCCAATTGACCCAGTAGCACCCAAAATACAAACTGATTGTGACATTTACAAATCTACGCCAATGAGTTTTAACACATATACACCTGCTGCAAAGATTGGTGCAGCAGCGAGTAGGGAATCAATACGATCGAGCACACCGCCATGCCCTGGCAAGATACGGCCTGAATCTTTAATTCCAGCACGACGCTTGATCATGGACTCAAACAAATCACCCAACACTGAACTAAATACTGTCACTACAGATAAAATAAGAAACAATAAATGCTGTGCATAAGTTAAGTTTAAATAGAGGATTTCAACTGCAACCACAATGATCATGGCAGTAATCACACCACCATAAAGACCTTCTAATGATTTATTTGGGCTGACTTCAGGTGCAAGCTTACGCTTGCCCAGTTTTCGCCCAACAAAATATGCTCCACTATCAGCACCCCACACCAACAAAAACAGATACATGAGCCACCAAGGCGACATTTTCCATAATGCAAAAATAGCGGTCACTGCAGAAGAAACAAGTACGATCCCAATAACATTTAGTGTTGAGTTATACCAAGCATCGTATTGCGGATAAGTTTTCACCCAATAAAGACTTAGTAGCCAACAGAGAATAGACGCCGCCCAGAGCAACAGTGCGATATCATTAAAATATAAAGCCAAGGTTGCTAAGCCTGCGGTTAACAGACCAAAACCCCATGCAAGAGGCTTATTTACATTTTTTGTTGTGCGGGGCATGAGTTTAAACCACTCATAGCCTGCAACCCCTGCCGCAATAATCATCAGCACAAACATTGGATAGTGTGACTGGGTTGCAAACATACAACTCAATACAACGGCCACCAAAACCAATGCGGTTATAATCCGCTCTAACATTTATTTTTTCTCAATTTTATCTTGTAGAATTTGTTCAGTCGTTTTTCCAAAACGACGTTCACGACCACCAAATACAGCCAAGGCGTCATCAAACTCTTCCACACTAAACTCCGGCCAAAGCGTTGGAGTAAAGTAAAGCTCTGCATAAGATGCTTGCCACAACATAAAGTTCGATAAGCGAAAATCCCCACCTGTTCGAATCAATAGATCCACAGCGGGTAAGTCACTCAAACTGACATATTTTCCAAACAATTGTTCATCAACTTGCTCAGGATCTAACGCTTGAGATTGAACAGCAAGTGCAATTTGCTTGGCAGCATGTGCCATATCCCACATCCCACCATAACTGATAGCAATGGTTAAAGTCATGCCCTTGAAATTAGCAGTCTCTTGTTCAGCATGCAACATCAAGTCACGCAATTGCGGGGATAATTTTGCTCGGTCACCAATAAAACGCAAAGACATTTGATATCTATGCATACGAGGCAGTTGTTCATGAATAGTATCTTCCAACAACTTCATGAGCAAATCGACTTCAGCTTGGGGGCGCTTCCAATTCTCACTCGAGAAAGCAAAAACGGTTAATGCTTCTATATTTTTTGTTCGACAATGCTCAACAATCGGATCTAGGACATTCTTACCTTCACGATGACCATCCCCCTTTTGTAAAGCATTTTTTTTGGCAAAACGATTGTTGCCATCCATAATGATGGCAACATGTTTTGGAAGAGAAAGGTTGTCTTCTGAATCGGTCATTATAAAGTTTAGACCTTCAACAACTCAGCTTCTTTAGTCGCAAGACGTTTGTCCACTTCTGCAACAAACTTATCTGTGATTTTTTGAATATCATCAGATGCACGGCGCTCATCATCTTCAGAAATTTCTTTTTCTTTCAATAATGCTTTGATATCACCCAGTACATCACGGCGAATATTACGAATTGCAACTTTTGCATTTTCTGCTTCGTTACGTGCAACTTTCTGCATGTCACGACGCGTTTCTTCAGTCAACGCCGCCATAGGAACACGAATCGCATCAGCTGTAATTGGGTTTAAACCCAAGTCTGATTCACGAATCGCTTTATCAATTGCTGCAACCATTGTGCGTTCAAATGGCTGAACCAACAGTGTACGTGAGTCTTCAACACCCACGTTTGCCACTTGGTTTAATGGCACGTCAGAGCCATAGTAAGGAACCATTACACCGTTTAAGATAGATGGATGCGCACGGCCTGTACGAACCTTAGCAAAACCATGCTCTAACGAGTCAAGTGACTTGTTCATACGGTCTTCTGCGTCTTTTTTAAGATCGTTAATCATGTGATCTTCCTTACTTAATTCGAAAAGATATAAATTCTAAAATAGTGTGTAGTATAGAGAGCTTTCAAGGTCACGTACATTAGTTCGTTACGTGAGTACCCTCTTTTTCACCCATAACCACTGAAAGCAGTGAACCTGCTTTATTCATATCAAAGACTTGAAGCGGTACATTGTGGTCACGACATAAGCAAATCGCTGTTAAATCCATCACACCCAGTTTTTCATCTAGCACTTGATCAAATGTCAGACTGTCATATTTCACTGCATCATCGTATTTACTTGGGTCTTTGTTGTAGACACCGTCAACTTTCGTTGCTTTCAAGATAAGGTCTGCTTCGATCTCAATACCACGTAAACATGCTGCTGTATCTGTAGTAAAGAATGGATTACCTGTACCTGCTACAAACACACATACTTCACCTTGGGTCAGGTGGCGAATTGCATCACGGCTTGAATATGATTCAACCACTGCACCAATTGGAAGTGCTGACATTAAACGGGTTTTGATGTTACGACGCACCAAAGCATCGCGTAGAGCCAAACCATTCATCACGGTTGCAAGCATACCCATTTGGTCACCCGTTACACGACCAACCAAACCATCTTTCTGTAATTGACTACCACGATACAGGTTACCACCACCCACAACGATTCCGACCTGCACACCCAAACCAACTAAGTGAGCAATCGACAAAGACATCTGATCAAGCACTTGAGCGTCGATCCCCATATCTTTATTTCCAGCCAATGCTTCACCAGAAAGTTTCAGCAAGATGCGCTCAAAACGTGGTTTTTTAGAATCCAACATCGTAATAACTCCAATATCTAAATTTTAAAATTTTATTTGTGTCTTAATTCGATTTAATCGAAATCAATTGTGCATACAGATCATATTCATCTGCATCGGTAATTTCGACTTCTAACAAATCACCTGATTTAATCTGGCTTTTATCAATATCTTCCACAAAGACATTGCCATCAATTTCAGGAGCATCTGCGTATGAACGTGCAATCGCAACTGGGAACTCTTCTTCCAGTTCATCGACCAGCACCGTCATTTTCTGACCAACACGCTTTTGAAGTTTTGCAGCAGAAATCGCCTGTTGCACTTCCATAAAGCGTTCATAACGCTGTTGCTTAATTTCTTCAGGCACGTGATCTGGCAAGTCGTTTGCTGTTGCGCCTTCAACAGGTGAATAGGTAAAGCAGCCCACGCGATCAAGTTGTGCTTCTTTTAACCACTCAAGTAAGATTTCAAAATCTTCTTCAGTTTCTCCTGGGAAACCCACAACGAAGGTTGAACGAATCACCAAGTCAGGACATTTTTCACGCCACAACTTTAAACGCTCAAGGGTATTTTCACTATGTGCAGGTCGTTTCATTAGTTTTAAAACTTTTGGACTTGCATGTTGGAATGGAATATCCAAATAAGGCAAAATTTTGCCTTGTGCCATCAAGTCAATCACTGCATCCACATGTGGATATGGATAGACATAGTGCAAACGCACCCAAATACCCAGTTGACCTAAAGCCTCACACATGTCATAGAACTTTGTCTTAACAGGTTGACCATTCCAAAAGTCTAATTTGTATTTGGTATCGAGGCCGTAAGCAGAAGTATCTTGGGAGATAACGAGTACTTCTTTTACACCGGCACGTTTAAGCGCAGCCGCTTCTTCTAATACAGAACCGACTGGGCGAGACACTAAGTCACCACGCATACTTGGAATAATGCAGAAGGTACAACGATGGTTGCACCCTTCTGAGATTTTTAAGTACGCATAATGCTTCGGCGTTAAACGAATCCCTTGTTCTGGAACAAGGTCAATAAATGGGTTGTGTTTTGGTGGCTCAGGCACGTATTGGTGCACAGCTTCCATCACTTCTTGATATGCTGCTGCCCCTGTCACTTTTAAGACATTTGGGTGCATTTGGCGAATTTTGTCTTCGTCTTTACCTAGGCAGCCCGTAACGATTACACGACCGTTCGCACTCATGGCTTCGCCAATGGCATCTAAAGACTCTTGCACTGCAGATTCAATAAAACCACAGGTATTTACAACAACTAAATCCGCACCATCATAATCTGATGCTACATCATAACCTTCAGTCTTCAACTGAGTTAAAATTCGTTCGGAATCAACCAATGCCTTAGGACAACCTAAAGAAACAAAACCGACTTTGGGGGATTTCATGAATCTGCGCTCCACTAGAATGCGCGTATTGTATGTCTTTTCTGTTTATAAAAATAGGTCGATTCCATACTCTTTGTGCAATGCACTAAAATAAAGCTAATAGTGTAGTAAAATTTAAATAACGCACCATTTTAAGCCACTTTCAGTTTACTTGATTTTTAGAATCCGCTATATCTTAAGCCAATCGTTCATTTACAGCGCATTCCGCAAAAAAAGTGTGCTCATTCCACTATACAAAATCAAAGTTGGCGTGCATTTTGCTTAATTTGCATCAATTCAGTCCGCTATTTGGAACGCTTAATGCTTTATCAAGATGCCATTGCGCTATTTTAATACAGGATACATTCGCTAATGGATCACCCTATTTCTATCGACTACCGACTTTTAGTGGACAATTTAACCACTGCGATTTTATTGGTCGACAGTAAATTAAATATTTTTTACTTAAATTCCTCTTGCGAAGCATTATTTGATATCAGTCTTTTACGTGCCTCTGGCCAACCTGCGCTTAATTTACTCCATGCGCCCAATGATGAGTTCAATACGGAAGAAGCACTTCTAAACACTTTAAACTCGGGACAACACTACACCCGTCGTGAAGCCATTATAAAGGTTAACTTTAAAGATATTCATGTTGACTATACGGTGTCACAGCTGAATTCAAATAAACCTTATCATCCTTTGCTTTTAATTGAGATCAATCCGATTGATCGAATGCTCAAAATTTCCAAGGAAGAAAATTTTTTACAACAACATCAAGTCGCACGCCAACTGATTCGCGGTGTTGCACATGAAATTAAAAACCCTCTGGGCGGAATTCGTGGTGCTACACAACTGTTAGCACGTAGCCTCAATGATCCGCAATACAGCGAGTTCACTGATATTATTATTAGTGAAGTCGATCGCTTACGTAATTTAGCAGACACCATGCTTGGTTCTCGTCAGCTCCCAAGTTATGAGTTGGTGAATGTACATGAACCCTTAGAGCGTGTTCGTTCACTCATTACCAACCAAACCAAAAAGAAAATTAAGATCACCCGTGATTATGATTTGTCATTACCTGAAGTGATGGCCGATCGTGATCAACTAATCCAAGTCATGTTGAACATTAGCGTCAATGCAGTGCAAGCCATGACTGAAAATAAAGAGTTCTTTGTCGACCATCAACCTGAACTCATGTTACGCACCCGTATTCAACGTTTAGTGACCATCAATGGTGTACTGCAACGCTCTGTGGTACGGATTGATATAGAAGACAATGGTCCAGGCGTTCCAGAAGAAATTTTAGAATCCGTGTTTTACCCACTGGTCACGGGTCGTGCTAAAGGCACAGGACTGGGTTTAAGTATTGCGCAAAATATTATGCATCAACATAACGGAATGATTGAATGCCAATCTGTTCCCGGAAAAACAACTTTTAGCTTATATATACCTTGGGAGTTAAACCATGTCGCGAAATAAAATATGGGTAATTGATGACGATCGCGCCATGCGCTGGGTGCTGGAAAAAACGTTCAAAGAAGAAGGTTTTGACGTCACAAGCTTTGAAGAAGCTCAATCCGCTTTAGACCAACTCAGTTTAGATGCACCCGATGTGATTTTGACTGATATTCGTATGCCCGGCATTGATGGCTTAACTTTTTTAGCGAAAGTTAAAGCTAACTATCCTGACCTACCTGTCATTATTATGACGGCTCACTCCGATCTAGAATCTGCTGTTTCAAGTTATCAAACAGGCGCATTTGAATATTTACCTAAGCCTTTTGATATTGATGAAGCCTTGGCTTTAGTGAATCGTGCGATTTTGCACATCACCAAAATGCAGCAGCAAGAATCAGCAAAAACGGTACAACCGATTCAATCGACCGAGATCATTGGCGAGTCTCCTGCCATGCAGGAAGTTTTCCGTGCGATTGGTCGTTTGTCTCAGTCACACATTACCGTGCTGATTAATGGTGAATCTGGTACAGGTAAAGAGTTGGTTGCGCATGCTTTACACCGTCACTCACCACGTAGCAGCAAACCTTTCATTGCGCTCAACATGGCCGCGATTCCAAAAGACCTGATTGAAACAGAACTTTTTGGTCATGAAAAAGGTGCATTTACAGGAGCAAATACACAACGACAAGGTCGCTTTGAACAAGCCAATGGCGGAACGCTGTTTTTAGATGAAATTGGCGATATGCCTTTTGAAACTCAAACGCGTTTACTGCGGGTGCTGGCTGATGGCGAGTTCTACCGTGTCGGTGGTCATATTCCAGTAAAAGTAGATGTCCGTATTGTCGCAGCAACACACCAAGACTTAGAAAAACTGGTACATGATGGCCGCTTCCGTGAAGACTTATATCACCGTCTGAACGTGATTCGTATTCACATTCCAAAACTGGCACATCGTAGCGAAGACATCCCAATGTTGGCGCAGCACTTCTTGGCACGTGCGGGCAAAGAATTAGGTGTAAGCCCTAAAATCCTTCGCCCAGAAACGCAAGAATATATGCAACAGTTACCTTGGCAAGGCAACGTACGTCAGCTCGAGAACACCTGTCGCTGGCTAACAGTCATGATTACAGGACGTGAAGTCTATCCTGAAGATCTACCATCAGAACTGAAGCAAATTCCAATTACACGCTCAGGTGAAGATGCGCAGTCCGCACATAATCTAGACCGTATTGCAGTTCATCATTGGGATGAGTTATTGGGTCAATGGGCTGTACAGAAGCTAAAAAATGGCGAGATGAAAATTCTCGATATCGCCACCCCGATGTTCGAACGCACTTTAATCATTGCTGCGCTACAACAAACCCGTGGCCGTAAACGGCATGCGGCTGAGTTACTCGGTTGGGGGCGTAACACTCTCACCCGCAAACTCAAAGAACTCGGTATGGATACCGCAGATGATGAAAGTGAAGAAGAAGCTTTAGAAAACTAAAAGCAGCTTCATAACTGACTCAAAATAAAAGCGCCACAATGGCGCTTTTATTGTTTAAGCCGTGAAGCCTAAATAGCGTGAATAACCTTCAACACCAAGTGGTGCTTTTAATATAATAAATTTCGGGTAACTGGCTTGCGTTAACTCTTCAAACATAATGACTTGATCATCATGTGCATGGAGATCATCAACACTGCGCTGCATAGTCACTTCAAACTCATCTGTGATATATTCAAAGCCAATATCCATTGCAATAAATAAGGTATGTTCACAGGGCTGAACATACTGTTCTTGTGACCAATCAATCACCTGTTGTTGGCAGTGTGGACACGCTACAGGATCTGTCGCTTCACAGTCTAATGAGATCAATTGGTAAGTCATAATTTAGTTTTTAAACAAAGATGCTGCGAAGTTTAGCATAGGATAAAGTGCCTAGAACAATCATGTCGACTTTGGAAAATGCCATTGTATTGGCTACAACTCAACATGCAGGACAGCTCGATAAGGCTGGACAACCTTACATCCTGCATCCACTACGCCTCATGTTGCAATTTTCCAATCCCACCCTACAAATCATTGCTGTGTTGCATGACATTTTGGAAGATACCGCAACGACTGCTGAAGACTTAAAAGAGCTTGGCTTCAGTACCGAAATTATTCAAGCCATACAAGCCCTCACCAAACAAACAGGCGAATCCCGTTTGGAAGCAGCCAAACGCACTGTATTAAACCCTCTTGCAACCCAAGTCAAATATGTTGATGTGCTAGACAATATGAACCTTGCGCGCATAAACAATCCAACATCTCGCGACTTTGCACGTTTTGAGGAATATAAAATGGTACTTGAGATACTCGAGCAAGCAAAAAAACACAGTGAAACACCTTGAATAATTAAGTCTTTTTAATTGAATCTCTACAATTTCAAAATTGACAAATCGCAACGATCACTTTTTAATTAAGCACATCGTTGCACAAATGGACATGGTGAATGTTAAGCGATTTAGATGATTTTTATTGTTTTGCTCAAGTGGTTGAACATGGCGGGTTTAGTGCAGCAGAACGCGCAACAGACATTCCCAAATCCAAGCTCAGTCGACGCGTGTATAATCTTGAAGAACGCTTAGGGGTCCGTCTCATTCAACGCAGTTCTCGACATTTCGCAGTGACCGATATCGGGATGAACATTTACCGTCATGCGCAAGTGATGATGAATGCTGCACAAGCCGCACACGACTTGGTCGATCATCTCAGCTTACAACCCCGTGGTGTGATCAAACTCAGCCTACCTGTCTCAATTGCACAAAATGAAATTGCACGCATTCTTCCAGGATTCTTAAAAGCCTACCCTGAAATCAAAGTACAAATGATGGTGACCAATCGCCGAGTTGACATTATCAATGAAGGTTTTGATATTGCCCTTCGTGTCCGCTCCAACTTAGATGATGATCCAAGTTTAGTGATTCGCAAATTTGAGAACATCGAACAGCATTTATTTGCCAGCCAAGCGTATTTGAATGAATTTGGCGAACTGAAACAACCCGAAGATTTAAGCCAACATCATATTTTGAGTATGGTCGATGAGCATTTAGATCAACATATCATCGTACATAATGATGCACAGCAACAAAAGAAAATACGCGTAAACCCTGTAGTGATGGGCTCTGATTTGAGTATGTTGGCTCAACTAGTCCGTAAAAACTGCGGTATTGCCTTACTTCCAGACAGCATCGTACAAGATATGGTAAAAAGTGGTGAGCTGGTTCGTGTCTTGCCCGACTGGAAAGCACCGCATGGTATTTTTCATGCAGTATATCCTTCACGTCGTGGTTTACTGCCTGCTGTACGCGTGTTTATTGATTATTTAATTGATCAATTGAGTTCAAATAAGTCCCTTTAAACCAAGCCAATATAGACTCAATGCCTAAAAAATAAATATTTTTGGGAAAAAAAAGAGCTTAACCGAGGTGGATAAGCTCATAAACTTTCAAAAATAAGAAACTACAGCGAGTATCTTGGAAACTATTTTAGTGAAAACATAAAGCCCAGACCAATAGCTTACATGTATAAGTTTTAATCAAAAAGCATCAAAGATACGACAAATAAAGGGGCTTAGAAATATCAGTTATTGCTTTTAAGACTTAATTTAGCTTTTAGACCACAAAGCTAGACCAAAGTCTAAAATTTAACCGCACACAAAACATCGAGTTAAATTTCTGGATAACTGCCCGTGCCTTCAGGCCAAGGAGACAGCAACTCAAAACCTGTTTCAGTCACGAGTACCATATGCTCCCACTGCGCAGTCAAAGAGTGATCTGCTGTAACAACGGTCCAACCATCCTTAAGTTCTTTGACATGTGCTTTACCCATATTAATCATCGGTTCAATGGTAAACACCATGCCCGCTTTAAGTTGCATTCCTTTACCTGGTTGACCATAGTGCAATACGCTTGGCTGTTCGTGATACACCTTACCGATACCATGACCACAATATTCACGTACCACACTATAGCCTTCACGGTGCGCAACTGTCTGGATGGCATAACCAATATCACCCAAAGTGGCACCTTGCTTCACAGCATGAATACCTGCAACCATCGCCTCATAAGTCGTATCAACTAACTTTTTAGCTGCTGGCTTTACTGTACCCACGTAATACATACGACTAGTGTCACCAAAGTAGCCATCTTTAATAATCGCCACATCAATATTAATAATATCGCCATCTTTCAATACAACATTCGGCGATGGGATGCCGTGACAGACCACTTCATTTGGTGAAATACAGGTAGTCTTGGTATAACCGTGATAACCAATATTGGCAGGCGTTACTTTTAGAGTATTTACAATGAAGTCATGACAAATATCATCTAGATATTCCGTCGTAACGCCTGGCTTCACATGCTCACCAATCATCGCTAAAACTTCGGCAGCCAAACGACCAGATATACGCAGTTTTTCTACATCTTGTTCAGTTTTTATGCTCACATTTAAGCCACGCATTGAAATACCCTCAATTATGAAGTCGCAAGTATAGTCCTTTTCACATTGTTTTTGTTCAAACTTAAATCGTCTTACGATAGTAAAGCCTCATATTGAAAATAATTTGTATAGTTTTAAGCCACTCAAACTACAATATTGGATGATCAAAATATTAAAACCCAAGCTTTTAATATTTATAATTTTTCTATTTTAAAATGGATAATCAAACACATATATCAACCCATTTTTTACGTGTTGATATATTCACTTTTCATCTTATAAAAAAATTTAATACTACCCATGAAATAAATTAGCCAAAAATACACTTATGCACTAAAATCGTCCCCTTTGTTCAACTCGATCTCCCTTTTATGACAAGTCTCCGTACTCGGGATATTGTTGCTTTGGGTTTTATGACTTTCGCACTCTTCATTGGTGCGGGCAACATTATCTTTCCACCGATTGTGGCTCAACAAGCGGGTGAACATGTTTGGCTAGCAGCGTTTGGTTTTCTAATCACCGCTGTAGGCTTACCTGTCATCACTATTATTGCGCTATCTCGTGTCGAGGGTTCGATTCAGATTTTAAGTTCGCCATTGGGTAAAATAGCCAGTCTCATTTTAACCATTACATGTTACTTAACTGTCGGACCACTGTTTGCAACACCACGCACAGCAACCGTTTCCTATGAAATAGGTTTTTCATCTTATCTTGGAACATCAAGTAGCAGCTTGTTGATCTATAGTGCAATTTACTTTAGTGTCGTCACTCTCATTGCACTGTATCCAAACAAGATTTTAGATACGGTTGGTTATGTACTTTCTCCGTTAAAGATCTTATCTTTAGCCACCTTAGGTATCGCCGCAATGGTGATTCCAACAGGTTTTGTTCCACCAGCCATTAACAACTATATTGATAGCCCTGTTTCTGAAGGTTTTGTCAATGGTTACCTGACCATGGATACTTTAGGTGCACTGGTTTTTGGTATTGTAATTATTCAAGCCATTCGTTCACGTGGGGTCAGCAACCCTAAGCTAATTACACGTTATGCAGTGATTGCAAGTATTATCTCTGGTATTGGCTTAACTTTAGTTTATCTAAGCTTATTCAAACTTGGCCTCGGAAGTCACGAAGTCGCAGCAAATGCGAGCAATGGTGCAGTGATCCTGCATGCATATGTTCAACATGCATTTGGTGACTTAGGTTCATTTTTCCTGTCAGGTATGATTTTCATTGCGTGTATGGTTACTGCGATTGGTCTAACCTGCGCATGTGCCGAATATTTCAGCTCAATTTCTAAAATTGGCTACAAAACTTGGGTCTTCATCCTGATTGGCTTCTCTTTTGTTATTTCCAATTTAGGTTTAACCAAACTGATTGCCTTTTCTGTGCCTGTTTTAAGTGCAATCTATCCACCAGCGATTGTGGTGATTATGCTGAGCTTTGGCTGGAAATACTTTAACCATCCTAGACGTGTAATTGCACCAGTTACAGCTATTTCATTAGTCTTTGGTATTCTTGATGGTTTAAAAGTGGCCAACTTTGAACTTCCTTATACCCTCACTCACCTGCCACTTGCAGAACAAAATCTTGCATGGCTAATTCCATCACTCATTGTATTTATCATTGCAGTTGTGATCGACAAAGTGAAAAAGTAAACACAAACTGATGTCATTAAAATCTTGTTTTACCCAAACCTGATTTTAATTATGATCAATATTTGTCACATTTTATCCAAATGTACATATATTGTTTCATTTTAGCTCACATCAGTTTTTGTACGTTTCTATACATAAACCATACACCGCTAAAGTCGTATACCAAGCACTTCATATCTCTTATAAATTTAGAATTAGAAAACAAAAAAACCGTTAAAGCCCATCCTATCATGCCATTCATGGCATCAATATTGCTTTATACAATGGGCATATAAGCTTAGGCAGAACATTTATTTGCTATCTTATACCGTACGGAAATACTATTTATTCGCTAAAAAAATGCTACATACTTATATTTTGATTGGTATAGCATAATTTTTCTGAAAAATAGTTTGTTTTGCTCTTGATCAACTCAAATTTTAGCAGTACAACAGTATGAACTAACCCGACTAAATACATTGGTTTTTAGTCAAAAACTCAAGGAGGGATGGAGATGTTATCATTACATTTCAACAAGCAAGTCTTCATTAGCGCTCTGAAGGCAAACAAGAATATGGTGACGTATTTAAGTACCACCATTGCCCTGATGGTTATTATGATCATGCATGGCTTAATTCAAGGTAACCTTAAAGCTGAATATTTTATTTATGCTATTGTCGTTTCACTGGCCTTTTACTTATGGGCAGTTGTCGACCAAAAATTCCGAAAGGCCACACAGTCAATTGACTAGCAAACAGGTGGATGATCAGTCATCCACCTTTGTAAAAGTACCAAGACTAAAAATCATAATAACTTAGAATAAACCTAAAAACATACCCCATAATAATCCAAAAGTTGCCACAATTTCCCCTACAACCAAAGCCATCATTGCCATCACCATGACTGATTTGGGTAAAATCCATTTGCCTAAAATGTGCGGACTACGAAACTGGTTATTGGTATCTTGTAATACACCATGCACAATATAGCTCAGTATCGAAAAGCTAAAAAAGAATAGATTAATTGCCACAAACAACATATTTACAGGCTCTGACCACACTGAAATGACCGCCATGACGGCAATGATTAAGCTAGCAGGTGCATATAGCAAACTACTACGATGTGCGATATCGACATAATAATGCGCGCGAAATTGTGGTGAATGGCGAATTTGAGCATATTTCCACACCCCAGTTAGCATGCCTACAAATAGAAAAATTGCACTGAATAAAAGTGCGAATTTAACTGACATCTCTAATTCAACAAACTGCATGTGTTTTCCTTTTTATTTTCGATCCATTTTATACAAATCCGCTTGACTTTAAAGTCATAGATTTGACAAGTTTCTTTTTGGAACTCAAGTAAAGTATGAACAACTTAAATATATACGCCAACCATGCAGAATTACGAAACGCTCAACATCACCTGTTCCGACCATTATTCACTCAGTGGACGCTTTTATACTGCCCAAGCTACGCAGCAAACTTTTCCTATTTTAATCTGCCCTGCAACTGGCATTACCCAACAGTTTTACCACCATTTTGCATCGTGGCTTGCTGAACAAGGTTATGCTGTTTTGGTTTTTGACTTCCGTGGAATTGGGAAATCTCTGCACGAACCACTTAAACAGTCAAAAGCGAGTATTGTACAGTGGGGACAATTGGATATTCCTGCTGCGGTAGATGCTCTATTAGATAAAACCCAAGCAACTCAAGTGATCTTGCTCGGGCATAGTGCAGGTGGGCAACTTTTAGGTATTAATCCCAACTTTAAAAAAGTGGCAAAGGTGGTAGCTATTGCTGGTTCTACTGGACACGTTAAAGACTTAAAGGGCCGCACCAAACTACTCGCTCCAGTCATGTTTAAGCTAATCTTCCCAATTGCTCGATATACATTGGGCTACGGCCCAACTCAAGCCATCGGGATGGGTGAAAACTTGCCTAAAGATGTGGCACGTGAATGGGCACAGTTTTGTAGCAAACCTGGTTATGTCATGAATGCCATAGGAAATACAGTCCAAGAGGACTTCCACCATCAAATTCGTTGCGCCATTACCTCAATTTGGGCATCGGATGATGAAATTGCCACTCAGGCCAATGTCAAAGGACTGCTTAACCTCTATCCCAATGCACAAACAGAACATATTGAATTAAAACCACAGGCTTATGGGCACAAAAGCATTGGTCACATGGCCATGTTTAAACGTTCCCACCAAAACTTATGGCCCAAAATTGCAGCGCAACTGCAGGCTTAACCTCATATAAATCACGACCTCACGTATTACACCAGTTCAAGCACTCATTGTCTGAGCTGGTTTAATTTTAACCAGCAAGCGCTATATTTAACTAAAAACCACAAGCATTGATAAATTTAGTTTTATTAATTGATAAATAAATATTATATTTCCATCACAAATTTTTATTAAGTCATAGTTCATGTGATGTCTATCGCATGTTCTAGAGATGGATGAATCATGTCTGCACAACAGCAACGTCAGCTTAATCATGGGCTGAGCAACCGCCATATTCAGTTGATTGCTTTAGGTGGCTCTATCGGTACGGGTCTATTTTTAGGCATTTCTCAAACCATTAAACTGGCAGGTCCCTCTGTCATTTTAGGTTATGCACTTGCAGGTTTAATTGCCTTTTTTATGATGCGCCAATTAGGTGAAATGGTGGTTGAGGAACCAGTGAGTGGCTCTTTTAGCTATTTCGCCTATAAATTTTGGAGCCCTTTTGCAGGCTTTATGTCGGGCTGGAACTATTGGGTGCTCAATGTCTTGGTCTGCATGGCAGAGCTAAGCGCCATCGGCCTCTATGTCCAATATTGGTGGCCTGAAATTCCAACGTGGATTTCAGCACTTGCTTTCTTTGTACTGATCAATGCCATCAACCTGCTGCATGTCAAAGTCTTTGGCGAAACAGAATTTTTATTCTCCATGATTAAAATTCTCGCGATCATTGGCATGATTGCTTATGGGGCTTGGTTGCTTACCAGTGGGCAAGGTGGCGAAACTGCTTCCATTTCTAACCTATGGGCTCTAGGCGGTTTCTTTCCTAATGGTCTTTCAGGCTTAATCATGGCAATGGCCATCATTATGTTTTCTTTTGGTGGAATTGAATTGGTCGGTATTGCTGCGGCAGAAACCAAAAATCCAACGACAACTATTCCTAAAGCCGTAAACCAAATTGTCTATCGTGTTTTATTGTTTTATGTACTAACCATTATTGTTCTGCTTTCCTTATTTCCATGGAATCAAATTGCAGAAGGTGGTAGTCCTTTTGTGTTGATCTTTGACTCATTGGGCAGTCAAGGCGTTGCAACTGTACTGAACTTTGTAGTTTTAACTGCAGCCATCTCGGTATATAACGGCACCAGCTATGGCACCAGTCGCATGCTCTTGGGACTTGCTGAGCAAGGCAATGCACCACAGTTCTTAAAGAAGATTAACCAGCGTGGCATCCCTTATGCTGCTATTTTATGCTCTGCACTGGTGACATTGATCTGTGTGGTACTGAATTATATTTTTCCAGAAAAAGCCTTTAAGTTGCTGATGAGTCTTGTGGTTTCAGCGATTGTAATTAACTGGATGATGTTGGCACTGACTCATTTAAAGTTCAAGCAACACATGCTGGCTTTGAAAAAGCCGACTTTATTCCCTGTGCTGATGTATCCGTTAAGTAATTACATTTGCATTATATTTATGCTAGGGATTTTAGTAGTGATGTGGCTGACACCTGATATGCGTATTGCGGTGGCATTGATCCCACTCTGGATTGGATGTTTAACGCTTACCTATTGGTTTAAGCAAAAGCGAATGAAGCAGAAGATACTGTAAATAAGTGCGTAAATAACACCATGTAAAGGCACCCTTCCCTTAAATGGTGTTATTTACAAATCAAAGCCAATCTCCCAAATGACTTTGATTGAATAAGCTTATTGTAATCAGAAGACGCTTCAATAGTTTCTCTATTATTTGCTTGTTTCAAAGTATTTTTGAGAAATATTTTCACATAAAACCATTTATAAAGAAAATTATTAGCAGGAATTGCACATGAATGACAATCGCCATGTTTTAGATAAAATTGACCGCCGTATTTTGTCAGAACTTCGTCAAGATGGGCGTTTGACTGTGACTCAGTTAGCTGAAAAAGTTGGTCTTTCCTCCTCCCCTTGTTGGACACGGCTTAAACGTCTTGAAAATGCAAAGATTATTGAAGGCTATACTGCCAATATCAATCCCAAAGCGATTGGGATTAATGAGTTGTTTTTTATTGAAATTACACTTGAGCGCCATGATGATGAAATTTTGGAGCAATTTAGTGAAGCACTGGCCTATATGCCCGAAGTCGTTGAGGCGCACTTAGTCACAGGTGATTATGACTACTTACTCAAAGTCGCTGTAAAAAATGCAGAGCACTATGAACGCTTTTTACGTAAGAACTTATACTCCATGAAAGGTGTGCGCCATACGCGGTCTATTTTTGCCTTACGTCCATTAAAACTTGAAAACAAAGCAGATTTAACCCTCATTGAATAAGAGCTGAAAATATTTAAGAAATATGCTTTAATATGCTCAGTATGAGATGAGCCTTATATGAGTATGGCGCGAGCTATACGACTAGCCCCTGAAAAATGGGGCTTTTTAATGTCTATTATTTAACAACATCCGCATGTCGTATTCTATTTTTTGGATTTTTCCAAATGAATCGAAATTAATTAGGCTCAATGTCATAAACCCAATTCCTAGCTTGTTGCTCTGTTGTCGTTTCACACACATAGTAGTCATGGTCCCATGCGTCTTGATGGAAAATTTCCATTTTTCGATAAGTCACGTTTTTAGAGTTTTCGACACAGACGAAGCTACCGCCTTGGTCTTTGACTTGCGTTCCATTGAGGAAACCACCAATACAGAGAAATCGAGATTGTTTAGCCATTAATACATCAACTTTTAAATTACTAAATTTGTAATGATTTAACAATGACCTGAATATGCTGTAAAGCTTAGGTTCGATAATGCTGATCTTTTTTCCAAGCTGCTTCATCAAAATTAAGTTCTAAAAATTCAGCAATTTTTTAGCTATGCTTTTTTAAGAAGTTTAGCATCCATATAGATGCCATATCACTGCTTAGGCTATTATAAATCACACGACCTTGTGAAATTCCTCCATTTTCTATATTCTGCAATTCAGCTATTTGGTTTTTAAGCACTTCCCAAGAGTTGACATGCACATAAGCACTACCAATCTGCCCAAATAAATCTTAGTCTGATAATTTACAATTATGGGCAATACCTACGATCTAGTTTTGGCATTGCCAAAAGATGCCGATTTTCATTTTTTAATAATTAAATCTAATTCTTTTAGGCGGTCA
>NZ_BKFU01000031.1:0-38057 GCF_008980265.1 Acinetobacter sp. TUM15064
CACTACATACAAAATATTTCCAATCCAAGGAATTATTACCCATTGCTGAAATCGCGAATTTAAAAGTAAAAGATTCCGTGAACAATTTTATTCACCGCTTGAT
Organism: Acinetobacter sp. TUM15064; assembly: GCF_008980265.1. NCBI lineage: Bacteria > Pseudomonadati > Pseudomonadota > Gammaproteobacteria > Moraxellales > Moraxellaceae > Acinetobacter > Acinetobacter sp. TUM15064. The sequence goes on from NZ_BKFU01000031.1 coordinate 104, forward strand.
CTCAAATAAATAAAATGAAAGCGGACATTTTGGCAACGCTTTATCGTTGCCAAAATAGATCACATGCCATTAATGCTGATCAGTTAAGAGTAATTTAATAGTTATTCATCTAAGAATCTCCCCTAACCCCTCTTTAAAAAGAGGGGAACTATTGAGAATTCAAAATAATTTTAGATTCCTTGCGCAGCTATGCTGCTCATCCCTCCTTTTCCAAAGGATGAGGAGTGTACTCCGCAAGGGAGGATTTAAAAATGCTTAACTGACTGGTATTAATCACATACCATGCTTTTTTAGACTTCAACAGCATCAGCAACTACTGGGCTAAATCTTAAATTTGGCGTGTCGAGCTGCTGTTTAATATGCGCCGCAACAAACTCAGCATCTTTAGCAATGTCTAAAAAGCGACCTGAGCCCCAAGTATGTAACCAAGGCAAACCAATAAATGTGACATCAGGATCAAGCGTGATTCCTCGGTCATGTTTTGGATAGCCATTTGTTTCAAATAAATCTAAATCAATCCATGAATAGTCAGGTCGAAACCCAATACACCAAATGATGGAAGTAATATTTTCCGCAACCAAATCAATTTCCGTAATTTCAGCTTGAGCTGTCCATACAGGCTCATAAACTGAAGTTGGCTCATCTGTCTCAATGCCATTTTCAGCAAGATAAGCATCAATCCCTGCATTAATACGGTTATAGGTTGCATCTGCCATATCCAAGTTTTGCATTAGATCGGGACGAAACACCAATTGTCCATCTTTGTAGTCTTCAAAACGCCCTAATAATTGCATCCCTTCTAATGCAAATTGACGTAAATCAATATCACGACCTCCATCACGTCCAGTCACATAGTGATTGGTACTGTTCCGAACTTCCTCACTGTAACGATGGTCTTTGACTGTGGTTTCGTAATAGCCCATTTCAAAAAGCCACTTCACCACATCTTTACCCCGATAGAAGCGCGCACAACGTGGTGCATCTCCTGTAGATAAATAAACTTTTTTGCCAGCAAGATGTAGGTCTTCAGCAATTTGCGCGCCTGACTGCCCTGAGCCAACCACCAAAACATTACCTGCGGGTAATTGCTCAGCATTAAAATACTGTTCAGAGTGAATCACCGTGACATTTTCAGGTAAAGCAGATGAAAGCTTTGGATAAATTGGCGTGTGATACCCTCCTGCGGCAACCACTAGCTGCTTCGCAGTTGTCGTCCCCCGATCTGTTTCAATCACAAAAGACTGGTCTGCAACTTTTTCAACATGCTGAACTGCAATACCTAAAATTGCAGGAGGATTGAGCTTTTCAATAAACTGATCCAAATATTCAACAATCTCATTTTTTTTCATAAATCCATCAGGCTGATGGCCCATATACGGATGCTCTGGTAACACACACTGCCAGTTAGGTGTGACTAAGGTAAAATTATCCCAGCGTTTACGTCGCCATGCATGAGTTAACTCAGGTTCTTTTTCTAAGATTACATGTTCAATATTGGCTTTTTTTAAATAGTGGCTGACACAAAGTCCAGCCTGCCCACCACCAATAATCACCACTGGATATTCAGATTTAAGTTTTGCTTGTTCAACTAGCATCATGGTCATCACCTGTCTTATTCGTTTGTCATGTCAATAATTTCGATTTGATCTTGGGCTTGAATGCTCAAAATATTAATGTGCCGTTTAATACTGGCGAGATTGTCCATCGCAGCACTACAAGCAAAACCGTAACGCAGTCGGACGCGTTCAGAAGCCTGTTCAAGACCGTTTTCCACTTGCGTCACAAAGTCCGTTAAGCTGTACACCTGCCCAACCCGCAAATAATCGTAAATAATGCTAGAGGGTGAGTAATATTGATTGACCTCGCCATTTGGCCATTTCACGGTAAAATTTACACTTGGCATAATGTTTGTTCCTGTTGCTGTGCATGTCGGGAAAGATGGGAAAACGGAGCTTGCGCGAGGACTTTTTGATAATTCAGCCCAGTAAAAGCCTGTTGTTGAAAATCCCAAAAAGTCTGTTGTTCACTCTGCTGCTGAACCTGTACCTTGCCAGAATCTGTGACCTCACCAATCACTGCACAATCAATATCTTGTGAAGCAAATAATTCAATGATGTCCTCACATTCTTCGCTATCTGCCGTCAGTAAAAAGCCATAACTTGGGAAAATTTGAAGCCATTTCAGCCAATCGGTATGTTGTGGTTTCGGAATTTTGTCTAGCCAAAGATTCGCTCCTGATCCAGTTGCCTCAAGTAGCATTAATAAACTGCCTAAGATTCCTGCATTACTGATGTCACGCGCCGCATACGCGAGATGTTGTTCTGCAATTTCGGGCAATATATTCAACTGAGCTCTTAAAACAGCAGCAGGAACATGTTCAAAACATTTCCAATAGGTGGTTTGCTCATGGAATTTGCCCTGCATATTCAGTGCAATTAAGATTTTCTGCCCCGTTTGTACATGAAAGACCGAGAGCAAATGATTAGCCAATCCTTGTATCGCAACGGAGAGCGTAGGTTGAAAATCTGCGTGAATATTGGTGTGTCCACCCACAAGCTTTACGCCATAGGTATCACAAGCTGCTTGCATGCCAGCAAATAACTGTTGACCACGTTGTGTATCGGTATGCCAATAACTATTCACCACCGTTAAAACTCGCCCCCCCATTGCAGCAATATCGCTCACATTTGCCATCACCGCAGACCATCCTGCAAAATAAGGGTGATTAGCCACAAAACTTGGTAGCATTCCTTCACAAGCATGTAATAAATATTGTTCACCGAATGGCATCGCAGCAGCATCATCCGCAGGCAATGCATATAAATCTTGTAGAGTTTGAATGTTCAGATTCAACTGCGATTTAATCGCATGAATGTCTTGCTTAGACTGCATAGCTGACGTGATTTGCAGTTGTGATAGTAGTTCAGAAAGTCTCATCAGCAGACCTCCTTATAGCTATAAGCTTGCATCACCACATGTAGTAATGGGTAATTTTCAACTTGTGCCTGCATGAGCACATGCGGAAGATTTGCAACATTCAACTCATGTACAGTGTCCCAACACAACTTTTGAAAATAGCGTTCATTCTGTTGCTGAACCGTTGCAAGGAATGTGGTGCAGCCTAAATTTTTGGCAGTGGATACGGCTGCATTAATCAATGCTTTACCAATTGCATGTTGATGCCGGTATATAGGATCAACACACAAACGCCCGCCCCACCATGTCTGTTCAGCTTCGGGGAAAATACGAACTGCGCCAATGACACGATCATGTTCCCCAAATATTTGTCCAATCGCCACAATCGCTAGAGCTTTGAAATCGTGTTCATCACGATCTTCTTTTAAAATTTTCTGCTCATCACGAAAGGTTGCTTCACGTAATTGATAATATTGGCGACGCTCCCAATCTTCTGCTACAACTTTGATAATGATGTCATCCGTGACAAATTGTTTCAGCTCTTCATTGAGCTCAATCAACCATGCATAGTTAGATAATTTCATCATCAACTCCTTATTCATAAGCTCTGAGGGAAGAACAAGCCCCACATTTTGCACAACCTGCCTGTGTGTCCTGTGAATTCAAACCATACTGCCGAAGCTGTGCGCCAATTTGGGGATAAAGCACTTGCATAAATGCTGAATCAGGTTTGGGGTGATGCTCTAAAGCCGTTCCCTGTATCGGCACAAAAGGAACTACAAAGGGATAAACCCCTATTTTTGCTAGACGTTCGGTCATGCTGATAATTTCTTGCTCGGTATCACCTAAACCAGCCAAGATATAAGTACTGACTTGCCCTCGCCCAAAGACTTTGACTGCCGCTTCAAAAGCAGAAAAATAGAACGCAAGGGATACTTCTGCTTTACCCGGCATAATTTGCTTGCGCACCCGATCGCTTACGGCTTCTAAATGCATCCCGATGGACACCGCTCCTGCATCTTTTAATTTTTGAAACCAAGCAAAATCATCAGGTGGTTCACACTGCACTTGAATCGGCAAATCGACTTTCGCCTTAATCGCAACAACTGAGTCGTATAAAATGGCTGCACCACGATCAGGCGTATTCGGTGTTCCTGTGGTCAGCACCATCTGAGTCACCCCATCCAGTTCTACAGCTGCCTTCGCTACTTCAGCCAATTGATCTGGACGCTTACGTATAATGGCGCGCCCATCTTTTAAAGACTGATCAATCGAACAAAACTGACATGCCATTGCTTTATCATTCATGCGAATACAATGCTGCAACACCGTTGTTGCTAGAACATCATGACTATGCAATGTGGCAATCTGTTCATACGGAATACCCTCTGCTGTACTTAACTCATAGAATCGTGGTCGCGTCGGCGACGTGAGCGTTGCAACAGGTATGCGGTTTTTAAACACAATCACCTCACCTGTTGCAGCATCTTTTTTACCCGTATAAGGAGAATCCTGTGAGGCAAGGTTTAGCACTGGAATCATGAGCGTCTGACCACCCAAGGTCATGGCTTTATGATCGCTTGGACCTGCACCACCTTTGCGAGAAAGTCCAACCTCACCATCCCATTTCAACCCGTTACATTGCAAATCACTGAGTAATTCAATCGCAGACATGATCTTCTCCTGTTATTTTTTTAAACGGGGTGTCTATGCGTGTACTTCGGCAAATTCAGACACTTTTTCGATGCTGTTATTCGATGGATTCTCTAGTTTTAACTCATGCAAAACTGAGGTAGGACGACGATCAATCAACAAACTGAGTAATTCTGGACGACTATAATGCCCAACAGAATCCATCATCCGTTTACGTTTTTCGATTAAGGAAAAGTCTAAATCGGCAATCACATAACCTTCGCCTTGTGTGATCGGTTCAGACAAAAATTTGCCTTCTGGAGAAACGATGGCCGTAAAACATCCCCCCGAAATTGGACCGAGTTCACAGCCTGTATCTTGCATAATTTGTTGTTGTTGCTCTGGGTCAAGCCATGCTGTGGCATTCACCACAAAACAGCCCGACTCTAAAGCATGGTGCTGAATGGTGGCACTGATCTGATCTGCAAAAATCTGCCCCACGAGTGATCCCGGAAACATCGCCGCATGAATTTGCTCACCATCCGCCATCAAAGCAAACCGAGCCAAAGGGTTGTAATGCTCCCAACATGCCAGCGACCCAATACGTCCTACAGCAGAATCTATCGCACGTAAACCACTGCCATCGCCTTGCCCCCACACCATACGTTCATGATACGTTGGGGTAATTTTACGGCGATGCTGAATAATCGAACCATCCGCATCAAACAACAATTGAGCGTTATAAATCGTGCCGCCTGCACGCTCATTAATACCAATAGAAACCACCATGTTCGCTTCTTTGCATGCCTGTCCAATTAAAGTTGTTGCTGCCGATGGCACGACAACCGATTCATGCAATAGCTTTAAATGTTCTTTACCCATGGCAAACGGTGGTTGCACAAAAGAAAAATAAGGGTAATAAGGCACAACAGTTTCAGGAAATACGGCAAATTGCACACCTTGCTGCCCCAACTCCAAAATCGTGTCACAGATTTTCTTGACTGTACCCGCTTGGCTATACAACACAGGGCTACATTGAACTGCCGCCGCTTTAATGATTTGGTTCATGACTTATTCCCCTTTTTTCTTAAATACTTAAACAGTCCACGTATCAATAATTAATGCATTGTCACGGCGCATCAAAAGTTTGAGATCCATCACATCGAGAGGATTAATCGGACGAATTCCCTCCATTAAAGCTTTTTCAGTTTGTCCATAAAGTGCTTGCAAGGCGAAACGACAGGCATAGACTTCACCGCCTTCTGCCATGAATGCTTTTAATTGATTATTGACCGCCAAATGTCCTGGGAATGCTTCTGCACCCAATGTTGGAAAACCACGTTGTACCCCCAACTGAACACCCGGACCGTAAAGCAAAATTTTGGTTTCAAAACCTTTGCGTAATAATCGTTTTGCTTGTAAGACATTGACCAAGCCAATAGAACCTTCAAAGGCAACGGTGTGAAACGTCACCAATGCTTTTTCACCCGGCTGAGCTTTTACATCCTCAAATACCTTTTCTTCATAATCGACAAGAAAATCACCATCTTTGTATTGTTCAATATCTACTTTAGGCATAGCCGTTCCTCATATCTACGGTTTCAATTCAACCAACTGTTTTGGTCTATCCGTGTTATTGCGAGAGCCATGCCAACATGATTAAAATGCTGTTTTAAAATTTTTATGTTATTGAAAAATATATTTTTATTATTTATTTAAGGGCGCTTTATAAAAATAAGAATGTGTTGAATAACTACGGTTTTTCGTAGTATTATGGAATTTCATAGTCAAGATTACGATTTTTCATAGTATGAATAATATCGACTTTATTTCTGATTGGGCGTCTTCTGAAGATTCAATTCGTCCGCTTGCTTTTGAACATACCTCTCAAGCATTAATCGTGATCGACCCACATCAAAATCGCTTTATTGATCTGAATATTAGCGCATCTCAATTATTACGCTATGAACGATATGAATTGATTGCAAAAACAGTTACTTCTGTTTTTGGACACATCAATCAATTGCCACATCTGATGGCATTTACAGATGAAGCACTCAGCAAGGGTTATGCTTGGAACAATGAGCTATATGCTTTTGATAAAGAACATGAAAAAATACAACTCGATGTCACCGCCATTCGTCTGCCTTATAAAAATAAAAATCTACTCATTTGGTCATTGGTCGATGTCAAAGATCTAGAATTACGCCAATTGAACAAAAATGCGGACAAGGTCATTCGTGCAGGGCTAAAAGAATGGCAAGCCTTACAAGAGCTGTTTATTGACTCAGATACAGGCAAACATTTATTACTCAGTTCCGTTGGTGATGGTATTTACAGTATTAACAAGCAAGGACTATGTACCTTTATTAATCCTGTTGGTGCAAAAATGCTTGGCTTACAACCCGAAGATGTTCTTGGTAAAAATATTCATAAAGTTCATCATCATACCCATGAAAATGGAACACACTACCCTGTTGAAGATTGTCCAATTTATGCTGCGGTGCATGATGGTATTGTTCATGAAGGCATTCAAGAGGTTTTCTGGCGACGTGATGGTAGCTATTTTCCAGTCGAATTTACCAGTACACCGATTATCCGTGACAGTGAAATCATTGGTGCTGTGGTGGTTTTCCGAGATATTAGCGATCGTTTAAATACTGAAAAACAGCTCACCCATGCGCTAGAGGAGTTACAAGATTTAAAAAGCCGCCTAGAACAACAAAATGAATATCTACAAGAAGAAATTTTACAAGAAAATCAATATCATGAAATTGTAGGCAATAGCCCTGCTATTCTACAAATTATTGAAAAAATAAAAGTGGTTGCACCCACTGATGCCAATGTCATGATCTACGGAGAATCAGGAACAGGGAAAGAACTCATTGCACGCGCTATCCATCAGTCCAGCCACCGTAAACAGCATCCACTCATTCGTGTGAACTGTGCAGCAATCCCCTCTGAATTATTTGAAAGTGAATTTTTCGGACATGTAAAAGGGGCTTTTACAGGCGCAGTTCGTGATCGGGCTGGACGCTTTGAACTCGCCGATCAAGGGACTTTATTTTTAGATGAGATTGGTGAAATCCCACTTGAATTACAAAGCAAATTGCTCCGAGTCTTGCAGGAAGGGACTTTTGAAAGAATTGGCGAAGAGAAGACACGGCAGGTTGATGTCAGGATTATTGCCGCCACCAATCGAAAATTAAAAGAAGAAGTGAAGCTTAAAAACTTCCGTGAAGACTTATATTTCCGTCTGAATGTATTCCCAATTCATTCTCCTGCATTACGCGAACGTAAACAGGACATTCCTTTACTGGTCTCGCACTTTACCAAATTGATCAGTGAAAATCGTAAAGTGCCTTATTTACCTTTTTCACAAAAGCATATCCTCGAACTGCAACGCTATGACTGGCCGGGTAATATTCGTGAATTACAGAATGTGTTGGAACGTGCATTAATCACTGCCAAACACGGGGCTGTTTCTTTCCAATATTTGCTTGAACAAGAATCCTCTCAAGTCCTACAGCACAATCAAACCGTAGCAATCGAGCAAGTCCTGACAATACAACAGCTTAAACAGTTAGAAATGACAAATCTCCAACTGGCAATCAAACAATGTGAAGGTAAAATTTTTGGTGATGAGGGTGCAGCTAAACAGTTAGGTATGAATCCCACCACACTGATTTCAAAATTAAAAAAATTAGGGATTGAGTATTGAGCCATATTTACTCCAATATACTGGCTCAAACCATCATCAAAGCCTGTGTTTACTCACCCAATCCATCCAAAATTTCAGTTTTGGTAAACATTTCTTTTAGCGCATCCAAATCTTCATCAATCGCTGTTTTCATCCCTCGCCTTTCTAGCCATTTTCTGCCCCAAAGACTCAGTTCCATAATTAAATGCTGTAATTCTTTCCCTTCATCACTTAATGAATATTCAACTTTTGGAGGAACAACAGGATAAACATGGCGGATCACCAGCCCATCTTCTTCAAGTTCACGTAATTGTTTGGTCAGTAAGCGCTGATTAATACTCACTAAATGACGCTGCAACTCGCTAAAGCGTAAAGTTCCATCCTTAAACAGATGAAATAAAATTACACCCTTCCACTTTCCACCCAAAATATGCAGTGCTGCCTCCATCGAACAGCCCGGAGCAGAATCATAATTACGCAGTTTCTTCATAATACTTTACAGTTACCTTTTGGTAAGTATGGGAATTTTTTTAGTGTATAAACACAAAAAAACAGTATGTATCATCCCCTCATCGAAGTAAAACAGATTCTTGGAGAGGACGATGTCCGCACTGTTATTCCAACCGATTACCATCCGCAATACAGAGTTTAAAAACCGTATTGCGATGTCCCCAATGTGCATGCACTCTGCTACAGCTGATGGGCATAGCACTGATTTTCATATCGTGCATTATGGCGCACGTGCTTTAGGTGGCGCGGGGCTCATCATGCTAGAAACTGCTTCTGTACTGCCCAATGGCCCGATCGGTCCTGGCGATTTAGGCATATGGAAGGATAGTCATATTGAAAGCTTGGCTCGAGTGGTCGATGTAATTCACCGCTTTGGTGCTAAAGCAGGTGCTCAACTCGGTCATGCAGGTCGTCAACTAGGGATTGATTTACCCTCAATTGCCCCTTCTGCAATTCCGTTTACTGCTGAATCGCGTGTTCCACATGAGATGAGTATTGAACAAATCAAAGAAGTGGTTGAAGCCTTTCGTTTAGGTGCAGCAAGAGCAAAAAAAGCCGGCTTTGATGTAATTGAAATTCACTGCGCACATGGTTATTTACTCAATGAATTTTTATCACCACTTGCGAATAAACGTACTGATCTTTACGGTGGTAGCCATGAAAACCGCTACCGTATCGTTCGAGAAGTGATTGATGCTGTTCGCAGTGAATGGGATGGTCCATTATTCTTACGAATTTCTTCAACCGATTATGTTGAAGGTGGCAATACACCGCAAGATTTTCTGATCTATGCACAATGGATGAAGGAACAAGATATTGATTTAATTGATTGCTCATCAGGTGGTATTGCGATGGTTCCAGTCAATACTTACCCGAATTATCAAGTGCCTGCGGCTGAATTATTGCGTAAAGAACTTAAGATCATGACCGGTGCGGTAGGTTTAATTGAAACGGGTCGTCAAGCTGAAGAGATTGTACAAAATGGTCGTGCTGATATTGTTCTGGTTGGTCGTGAGATGTTAAAAGACCCGTTCTGGGCACGTACAGCAGCAGACGATCTAAAAACTGCAATTACAGTTCCCTCTCAATATACCCGTTATGGTTCAGCTTGGCAGCGCACAATGCCAAAACCAGAAGTAGTGCCATTAACTGAAACAGTTGAACAATAAATATTGCTAAGATGAAGGGAAAACATTTCCCTTCATTTCCCTATTCACTTGCAGTTTTGCATATTGATAGTAAAAGCTTAGATTAAAAATTTAAAGAATATCAACACAATAAGACAAGTAACACTCAAGTACTTGAAGATATGCTCTTACAGCCTCCTATTCCAATAAAAACATAGTGCTCAATCACGTAGAGAAATCCTATGGCGTATAGCCTTTAAAATTTAGTCTATTAATTTCATCAAAAAAGAAGGTGCTATCTTAGAATAAGATGAAAATTTACTGAACAATAAAATGAACAACTCAAATGTGATCATGCAATTAGCATGAAAAACTTGAATGATAGCTGATCGTTTACATCACCATTTAGGTTTAAACAACCAAATGAAATGAATCAAACCTTGGATTATAAACTGATCGTCTATAAGCATCAAAACTTCATCAGCCATTACGAGCTCTGTGTTGCTATCTCTCATTTACCTGAAATAAATCCCATTTTGTCAGTTAAATTTGAATATGTTAGCTCCACCAGTGGCTTGTAAATATTTGTGCAACAAAACAAGGCTATATTCGTTTTATAGATATTCTTTGCAGAAATTATGATCTAAACAATCAAAAAATATAATATACTCAACAAAATATGTTGAGTATATAACATGAAAATATCCTTACTCATATCCTCACTTCCCACACAGAACACAACCACACGCATGAGAGTATGGCGATCGCTGAAGGCAAGTGGGGCCGCAACCCTTAGAGATGGTGTCTATATCCTCCCTATGACTCATAGCGAAAAATTTGATCCTATCGTTCATGATGTTGTTTCAGAGCAAGGAACGGCCTATGTATTTAACGCTGAATCGGTTGCAAATTTGGATATTGTGACTATTTTCAGTCGAAAAGAAGAATATGATGCTCTTTATAAACAATTAATAGAGTTAAAAGATCGCTTAACTCAAGATGAAAAGAAAGAGTTACTCAAGCAAGTTCGTAAACTCAGAAAAGGGATCAATGCACTTGTAGATATTGACTATTATCCAGATGAGACTCAAGCACAGGTCCTCAATGAACTTTCATTATTGGAACTCGCAATTGCACGTCTAGGTGAAGTCAATGAACCCAAAGCAAGACAAGCCTACATTCAAGTCTTAAACAAAGCGAACTATCAGAATCAATGTTGGGCAACCCGACAAAGACCTTGGATTGATCGCTTAGCTTCTGCATGGCTAATTAAGACTTTTATTGACGCCACACCTACATTTATTTGGTTAGAGCATCCAACTGACTGCCCAGAACACGCATTAGGATTCGATTTTGATGGCGCAAGATTCAGCCACATCAATCACTGGGTCACCTTTGAAGTGCTTTTACATAGTTTTAATTTAGAAACACCAGCACTCCAAAAAATTGCTGAAATTGTGCATTACCTTGATGTGGGTGGGATTGAACCGCCTGAAGCAATAGGGATTGAAAAAGTCATGCAAGGTCTTCGAAGCCAAATAAACAATGATGACCAACTATTTGAATTATCTAATCATATATTTGATGGCTTATACGCCAACCTATCCAGAGAATAATCATGCAACACGAACAGATTCCCTCCCCAGAAACAGACATCCAAACTGTTTCATTTTGGCAAGCCTTTCTGTTTTGGCTTAAATTGGGGTTTATTAGTTTTGGGGGACCCGCAGGTCAAATCGCGGTCATGCACCAAGAACTGGTTGAACAAAAGCGTTGGATTTCAGAGAAGCGATTTTTGCATGCACTTAACTATTGTATGCTCTTACCAGGCCCTGAAGCACAACAATTAGCAACTTATATCGGTTGGTTAATGCATAGAACCGTCGGTGGTTTAGTTGCTGGGATTCTTTTTGTACTACCATCGCTATTTATTTTAATCGGTCTTTCATGGGTTTATGTAAAATTTGGTGATGTACCCATTATTGCTGGCCTCTTTTACGGCATTAAACCTGCTGTGGTTGCTATTGTTTTTCATGCGACGCATCGAATCGGCAGCCGATCACTTAAAAATAAATTCTTATGGCTGATTGCAGCTCTTTCATTTATTGCTATATTTTTCTTCAACTTACCCTTTCCTTTAATTGTGCTCTCTGCCGCAATCATTGGTTATCTAACCAGTAAAAAATATCCAAACCTATTTTCTAGTGGAAACGCACACCAGCAGAGTAAAAAAGATTATGGTCGTGCTTTAATTGATGATGATACTCCTACACCTGAACATGCAATCTTTAGCTGGAAACGTTTGGGCAGTATTCTGCTCATTGGTGGTCTACTGTGGTTTATTCCAATCCTGAGCCTAAGCTTGACGCTGGGATGGGATCATACTTACACCCAAATGGCTTGGTTCTTCACTAAAGCAGCCCTGCTCACCTTTGGTGGTGCCTATGCAGTATTGCCTTATGTTTATCAGGGTGCTGTGAGCTATTACAGCTGGTTAAGTCCGACTCAAATGATAGATGGTTTGGCACTAGGTGAAAGTACGCCAGGTCCTTTAATTATGGTTGTCGCATTTGTTGGCTTTTTGGGAGCATTTAACCAAGCACTCTTAGGCTCAGATCATCTATTCTTAGCAGGAGCTATTGGAGCAACGCTTGTCACTTGGTTTACTTTCCTTTTTTCTTTTATTTTTATCTTGGCTGGGGCACCGATTATCGAATCAACACATAATGAGCTTAAATTTACAGCCCCGTTAACTGCAATTACAGCAGCTGTGGTTGGTGTGATTCTAAACCTTGCCCTATTTTTTTCTTATCATGTACTTTGGCCAACAGGATTTAACGGCTCTTTTGATGTTGTTGCTGCACTAATTGCATTTGCAGCCCTGATTGGACTGTTCTATTTTGAGCTTAAAGTCATGTATGTCCTAGCAGCTTCAGCGTTAATTGGCTTGCTTTGCTTTACATTTCTTTAATGCATTTAGACTGAATAAATGTGATCTTTTGTGGGATTCAATGCAATCAATCCCACAAAACTTTTTATACCCTCATCACTGCTACGGATATACAGCAACTTCATTTTAGTAGCTCTCTTTCTCGTCCTTAGTTTTTCAGCACGCTTCCAAGATAATAAAGCTCATCTCCATGTCTGCTCATAACTCAGTCATGATTTGTTTTATAGAACCATTTTTCCCATTGCTGAATTAGCCTTACGCATGGCGGAAACTCCTTTTCAATAAGGACAATTTCTTCCTTGGTAAACTTCGTCCCAAGCATGATTTCCTCCCAGTTAAGCAAACCCGGTATTCAACTTCGAACTTGAACTAAAGCTATTTGAACAATATCGCACTAGTTAGTGCTTTCTAAACAAAGCCTGGCCCTCAAACGTTAAAACCCTATTATTTTTTATTCTCTTTCTTCACAGTAACCAACATTCTTAATAACACATCATCTCTCCCCCGATTGGGCTTTGGAACAGTGAGGCACATAGCTCAAAAGTAAAGAAGATTAATATGAGAATTCTTAACTGATCAATATTGCCCTATTTACTAAGTTTTTCACTGTAGCTCAATCAAAGAATTGTTTTTATAAATTCGTGTTAAAACTCACAAAACTCATTTTAGAAACACGACATCATGATTTTCAAAAATAATATTGAGTAAAAAAATTATCTCACTCTAATAAGAAAAGCAGCGAAATCGCTGCTTTTCTTTTAGGTATTTCTATGTTCTACAAAACAATTAAAATAATAATACCCAGTATGATCCTATACCAAGCAAAGACTCTCAAGGTATGTTTTTCAACAAACCGCACCAGTGCTTTGACAACAAATAATGCTGAAATAAACGCAGCAATAAAGCCCAACACAATACTGACCATGTTATCTTGAGTCAGCACATCTGCGTTACGGACTAAGTCAAATGTCGCAGCACCGAGCATCGTAGGCATCGCCAAAAAGAACGAAAACTCTGTCGCTGCTTTTCTGGAGAGCCCAGCAAACATACCACCGACAATGGTGGCACCAGAACGCGATGTACCTGGAATCATGGCAACGCATTGTGCACAACCCACCAGCAGTGCCTGCTTAAAAGTAATCTTTGTGGCTTCTGTAGTTTTATGCTCAAATTGCTTTGATTCAACCCAAAAAATAATCAAGCCCCCAATAATCAAAGCAACAGCTACCACCATCGGGCTAAATAAAACCTGCTTAATAAAATCAACAGCAAACACACCAATAATGACTGCAGGGAAGAAAGCGATCATGACACTTGTTGCAAAGTGACGCGCTTCTCGATCACCACTAAAGAAGCCTTTTAATAAATCTAAAATTTTCTTGCGGTATAACCAACATACCGCAAGAATAGCCCCCAATTGAATTACGACTTCAAAAACTCGACCATCATCGGAATGGAAGTTAATGATATGCCCAAATAAAATCAAATGCCCTGTACTTGAAATAGGCAGGAACTCAGTCAGTCCCTCAATGAAGCCCAAGAAGAGCGCTTTTAAAAATTCAATGTTTTCCATGCTTTAACCAAATTAAAAATATTGTATTCATCATGCTTAATTGAATAGCCAAATAGGAAAAATCTACATTTCTTATTTAAAACATCAACCCATCAAGTCTAGTTCACCAGCATAAATAGCGACTATTTTAAAGTCGTAAATATTAATACAATCTTAAAAGTTTTAGATAGTGCGTTTGTTTATTTTAAAAGACTATTTTTTCTTCATTGTCCATGCGACAAAAAACACCGAAAAACTGCAATAAGTCAAACATATAAAAAGCGCCTTGCACTCTTTTATATGTTTGCTTAAACACGCCCTGTATTTCATCTATTCTGTATTTTTACGATTCTATATAAATAGCTTTCAACATCCGTACGAAAGTATTTCAACTAATGAATGCAACCATGTCATGTTGTCAGTCAACACTACAAAAGAGGCCGTAAAGATCTAAACCACAGACTTACTCTCAATGAGGCTTATATATACAACCTGTTTGGGTCTTAGAAGAATCAACCCATGACACCGTTTGAAAATACTTTTTGTCTTAACCACAACGAAACACTAACCAAAGCAATTAAAACAGGAACTTCAACCAAGGGGCCGATCACCGTAGTAAAAGCAACAGGCGATGCTAAACCGAAAGTGGCAATTGCAACAGCCAAAGCCAATTCAAAGTTATTACCAGCAGCAGTGAATGAGATAGCTGTAGTTTTCGGATAATCATTCCCCATCCATTTGCTCATAAAGAAGCTGATAAAAAACATCACAACGAAATAAATCGTCAAGGGAATAGCAATACGTAAAACATCCATCGGTAAGCTCACCACATCATGCCCTTTGAGGCTAAACATGGCTACAATCGTGAACAAGAGGGCCAGTAAACTTAAAGGACTAATTTTCGGTAAAAAAGTAGTTTGATACCACAACAAGCCTCTAGCTTTCACTAAAACCAAGCGCGTAATAAAACCGAGGAAGAATGGAATCCCCAAATACACCAGTACGGCATGGGTAATAGTCCAAAAATCAACATGAATCACCTGTCCCGCAATGCCGAAATAAGGCGGTAAAAAACTCAGGAATAACCATGCGTAGGTACTAAAAAACAAAATTTGGAAAATACTGTTAAATGCAACCAAAGCGGCTACGTACTGATTATCTCCACAGGCCAAACCATTCCAAACCAAGACCATCGCAATACAACGAGCTAAACCAATCAAGATTAAACCTGTCATATATTCTGGATAGCTATGCAAAAAAAGAATAGCCAAAGCAAACATCAACACGGGAGCAATAATCCAGTTTTGAACCAACGATAGTATCAGTGTTTTCTTGTCTTTGAAGACGTCAGGGAGTGCTGCATAATCCACTTTTGCAAGCGGTGGATACATCATCAAAATCAATCCCATCGCAATAGGAATATTGACTGAATCTACACGCATGTTATCCAACGCTATAGAGGCTTGCGGGAAAAAAACACTTATAGCAATTCCCAACCCCATGGCGACAAAAATCCACAACGTCAAATTACGATCTATAAAAGACAACTTTTGCTGAACCATAATGTTCTCATTCAATCTCTGAATTTGTTGGATAAGCGCAATGGATTTTGTATCAGATACATGCGCTATATCTCTTAACAATCAAACATCTAAACGATGCTTCACCTATATTTACTCACAGCAACTCTGTGTAGCTCGTTCTTGTATGACTACAAACTGACTCGTTGGATGTGTAATCAAAATATTGAGAACCTCCTGACACCACATGGGTAATTGTGGATGGATACTGTAGTACACCCACTGACCTTGACGTCGATCTTGCAATAGCCCTGAAGAACGTAATAAAGCTAAATGTCGAGAAATTTTAGGCTGGCTAAGCTGTAATTTTTCAGTCAGGTCACAAACACATAACTCTTTATTCTTCGCGACTAAAGCCACAATATTAGAACGTGTTTCATCGGATAAGCATTTGAAAAAACTAACTTGATCCATTTTCATTTCTCTTTGATATATCCAAAATAAATTTCTAGTTCACACGTTGCCCATCTTGATCAATCACTTGCTCACCATCTTCTTTGCTAAACGCGCCCTTTTGTGGCCGGGGCAGAATTTCTAAAACCACTTCTGAGGGACGACTTAATCGGGTGCCTAATTCTGTCACCACAAAAGGACGATTAATTAAAATCGGATACTGAAGCATAAAATCTAACAATTGTTCCTCAGTCCAATCTTCACGCTCTAAGCTCAACTCACGATAAGGTTCAACATTCTGACGAATGGCTTCTCTAGGCTTTAAACCTGCATCTGATATGAGCTGAATGAGTTCTAGTTTCGATGGAGGTGTCAGCAAATATTCAATGATTTCAGGTTCAATTTGTGCATTACGAATGAGCGCTAATGTATTACGCGATGTCCCGCAGTCGGGGTTGTGATAAATCTTAACTTTTGATGTATTCGTCATGCCAACAAACTCTGCCTATCTTTTCAGCACAGTTATATACGTATATTCATATATATGCAATTCCATATATAAAATATCTAACTGAATCTAGAAATAAAACAACGCAAGTTGAATCATTTTTCAAGGTCCGTGTTAAAATAAGATTAAACCCAATTGTGTGAGGTCAAGCCATGGAAACCTTCATGATTCTGTTGATCTTAATGATTATTTTGATTTTACTGGTTATATTTTATAAAAAGAAAAAATGAGCCATGTTATTGGGATGCTCTAGTCTCAGTTGCACAATGAATCAAATTATCCAGTATCTGTAAGAGAGCAAGCGCTCCCTTATTCAAAGTACAGACTAAATCACGTTACACCCACTAGTTATCAGTTATAGATAGGGCTTAATGCACTGGCTAAATCCCCTGTGCCTGTCAATGCAGATACTTGTCCATCCAAAGGCTGACTGAACTCGATACGCTGAATAGAGGCTGCACGCTCAGCGGAGAATACAGGGATTTGACTCATGGCAAACTCAGACAATGCAGTAATGGTCAGAGAGGGATTCACACCTAAGTTGCCGGGTACGATTGAACCATCTATCACCCTTAAGTTTTGATAACCAAATACTTGACCTGTAAAGTCCACCACACCATTGTTACGATCATTCCCCATCGCCACACCACTCATAAGATGTGCTGTCATCGGTGTCCCTAATAAAATTTCGGTCAATGCTGAACCTGGTTCACCGCCTAGCTTCTCAGAAAATAGCTTCGTAGCTTTTTCAGCCGCAGGAAAAGATACGGTGAGTGGCGTATCGTTTGGCTTTTGTACCGCACTAATGCCATTTCTAAACAAGCGATACCACTTTCTACGCCATTCTAGGTGAATAAAGGCCTCAGACTTCTGCATTACCAAGAGTAAAACTGAACTTCGGGCTTTCCCTTTTGGACGCAAAACTTTATAAGTTTTCAATGGATGCAACAGCGTATTGAGTAAAAATTTCACAATACGCATCAAGCCTTGTCCTGTGACCATCGGAACATAAGGCACATAAATCCAAGAGCCATCTGAACCTTCTGGAAAACGGGTCACTTCAATATTGGTATCTGCATCTACTGAAATGAACGAGCTGATCGCGACACCATCATCCAATTTTTCACGAGTATTGTTTGCTGTGGTCAGCGTTTCTGAATTGGTGCGAATTTCCTGCCCCAATAACGGTGAAATGTTTGGTAGTGTTTTATACTGATCACGCATTTTTAATAAGAGCGGTACAGTCCCCATGACTCCCGCAGACAGCACCACACCTCGACTGCGTAAGCTATATTGACGAACTTGTTTTCCTAAGGTTTCTTTGACGATGATTTCATAACCTGCACGACCATCTTCACTTAAAGGAATGATCTTTAGAACTTCTGAACTAGGCCGGATTTCAACCCCATTACGCTCCGCAAAATACAGGTAATTTTTCATAAGCGTATTTTTCGCATTATTGCGACAGCCCAACATACAACTACCGCAGTAGTTACAAGTTTGCCGGTCAGGCCCTGCACCATTGAAATAAGGGTCTTTGACCAGTTTTTGCTTTTTTCCGTCAGATTGTGGGAAGAACACCCCTGTATTTACTGTTTTAAATGAACGTGCATAACCCATTTCAGCTGCAACTTGCTTTAAAGTCTCATCAGCCACGTTAGTATAAGTATTATTGGCTGTACCTAACATGCGCTGTGCCAATCCATAAAAAGGCATTAGCGTTTCCTTCCAATCAGCACGAATCTTGGTCCATGCTACAGACTCAAATACTTCATCTGATGGAATTAAATGCACATTGGCATAAATTTGTGACCCTCCCCCAACACCAACGCCATGAATAATTGTGGTTTTATTGGTAAAAGTGAATTGTAATGTGCCTTTAAACCCCAACTCAGGTACCCACAGATAATTTTTAGTATCTAAGTTCGTTTCAGGAAAATCTTGATCGCCTCGTCTCAAGCCCTTTTCTAAAATCAGAACCGTATTGCCTTTTTCACTCAAGCGTAATGCACTGACTGATCCACCAAAGCCCGAACCAATCACAATTTGGTCATAGTCAAAATCCTGATCATTCATCCTATTAACTCCTTTAATAGTTTTATTCTTCTGTTTTTAAATACAACGATCTCTTCGCTTCAAACTGTTCAGATTGAAGCGAATATGTGTATAAGTTTTAAACTGACTCGCTTATGACTTAATACGAATCAAAAGGTTCAATAACCAATTGGCAAATTTTCCATAAGGAGGAGCTAAAAACTTCAAACTCGAAAAACCCGCCTGATAAAACACAGGGCGCATTTTTGAAAAAGTCAAAAAGCCTTCATAACCGTGATAATGTCCCATCCCGCTGGCACCAACGCCACCAAACGGCAAGTCATGTTGTCCAACATGAAATAATGCATCATTGACCGAAACCCCGCCCGACATAACTCGGCTAATATAAAACTCAACTAATTTTTTATTATGACTAAATGGATAAAATGCCAATGGTCGATCACGCTGAATAATATAGTCCACGACCTCTTCAGGCTTTTGATAGGTTTTCACCATCAAGATTGGACCAAAAGTTTCGCGGGTATCAATTTCCATCCCATCATTACTGTTCAAGACCAAAGTCAGTGGAAACTTTCGCGTCGTAGCATCCGGTTCTTGTTGGTTCAAATTAATCAGACTTGCGCCCTTAGCTTCGGCATCTGCAAGTGTATGCACTAAGCGTTGGTAAGCACGCTCATCAATGACAGACGTATAGTCGTGACTATGAATATCTGGGACATGCGCTTTTACCCATGCCGTTGCCGTATGGATGAATGCTTGCAACTTCGTCTCATGTACAAAAACATAATCCACATTGGTACAGATTTGCCCCGCATTAAACTGTTTGACAAACAGAATCCGTTCGACCGCTTTTTCCATAGGGTACTCAGGATCAATCACCGCAGGGGATTTCCCCCCCAATTCCAAAGTCACAGGCGTCAAATTTTGTGCTGCCGCAGCCATGACTTTACGCCCGGTTGCACCAGAACCTGTAAAGATCAAATGATCGAACGGAAACTTTGAAAAAGCGATTCCCACCTCTCCGGTTTCATCGAAAATTTGCAATTTCTCAGCTTTAAAATATTTAGGGCTGAGCTCAATCAGTAGTTGGGCCAAATGCCTTGAATTTTCAGACATTTTGACCATAGCTGTATTACCTGCTGCAAATACCGCAGAGAGTTGAGAAAACATCAAATTAATCGGAAAATTCCACGGCACGATCACGCCAATCACACCCAATGGTTGTGGAATTACACGGTTCTTTGCACCAAAGTACAGGCTATGATCGACATGACGGCTTTGTACTTTGGTCCACTGTTTTAAGTGTTTGATACTTCCATTAATGTCATCAGTCACAGTAATAATTTCAGCCAATAACGTTTCATGACGTGAACGGTTACCATAATCCTGATTTAAAGCATCAATAATCGCTTCACGATGATTATTAATCAGCGCTTTTAAATTCAATAAGTGCTGTTTTCTTTGTGCAAGGGTTTCAATGCCTTGCTCAAGAAAGTGACTGCGCTGTAATTTGAAAGCATTGTGTAGTGTCTGTTCCATCACTGTTTGCTCGATATGAGACTGAGCCGTAAGTTGCATAAGCGTTCCTTATTAACAGCTAAAAAGTGGTGATTTACTGGTCGTCGATTAGGTTAAGCTGAACTCTCATCCTACTTTATCAAATTACTTGAAATTGGCTTGACTTTTTAGGACACTTATTTGATCTTTCAGGACAATATGGAACATTGTTATGGCCAGCTATATTCGTGCAGCCAGCCTTGGTGGATTTGAAGAACTCGTCCGAAGCTATAATGTAAATCCTATTGAAATTTTAAAAGACATTGGGATTTTACCTTCTTTACTTCGAGATCCCGATGCGTTTATTCATTATGATCATTATTTAAGTTTATTAGAAAAAGCAGCTTTCGTGTGCCAAGAAGAGTGCTTTGGCCTAAAACTCGGTGCACTGCAAAATATTAGTACTATTGGCTTAATTGGTGTGTACATGTCACGACAGCTAAGCATTTTGGAGGCGCTAAAAGTTGCCAAAAAATATGTTTACCTACATGCTGAAGGAATTGTATTTCAAGTAACCCGCTATAATGCGCAGACATGTAGACTCAACTTTGTCCGTCTAAATGACTACAACATCGACATGCCACAAAAGTCACAACTCGCAATTTGTCTAGTCAGCAATATTCTCAAGGATTTAATCGGGCCACCTTGGTATGCAGAAAAAATCTGCCTAAAACAAAGAGCACCTCAACACAGCGCGCATGTTTTTAAAGAACATTTTCCCTGTGAAGTTGAGTTTGAAAAAGATGAAGATGCTCTGTACTTCCCAGCAGCATTTTTAACGCTTAAACCCTATAATTTCAATGAAGATTTAGTCGATCAACTGATTCTACAGCGCCTTGAGATGCAAAGCAGTACCAAGGCAGATGATCAACCCCTTCTCATTGAAAGCTCCATTCGTATGTTAATGGCAACTGGTGATTGTAGTATTGAAAATATCGCATTGTGTCTGGGGATACATCCCAAAAAACTACAACGCACCTTAAAGCAACAAGGAACCAGCTATCGCGATTTGCTCGAAAATGTTCGTAAAAAAGAAGCTCTGCGCATGATTGACGCAGGTAATATTAGCTTAACAGACATAGCCTTACAGTTAGGCTATGCCGAGCTGTCAATTTTTAGTCGGAACTTTAAAAACTGGTTTGGCTATCCAGCAAATGAATGGAAAAATAAAGTGAGAAGTCATCTAGAATAACTTCTCACTTTCATTGGAATTCAAAATGAGTATGTGACAGGTTAACCCTACACATTAAAGTCCGTTTTTTATTTTTTAGGGAAAACAAAAGAAGCAATCAATCGTGCTCCCCAACCTTTAGGGCTAGCATCATGATCATCCGCCCAATATCTCGCACCCGCACCAACACTGATCAACTGCCCATTTAGATTAATAACTTTTGTAACAGTAAGATTTACTGGCATTGTGGCCTCTTCAGAATTCCAATCATAGGTTGTTTCTGTATTTAGACCCACGGTCGTACTGTTCGGATAGGTATAACTTACAAAAGGTTGCACAAAAGTACTACTGATGGCATCCACGTCATCATCATGTTCTACTCCCCAAATATGGTTTGCCAAAGCACCCACTGTCCAACCATGTGTTTGTTTCAAAATAACAAAAGTCGGTCCAAGTCCATATTGATCTGCACCCAAAGTTTTTTCTGAGGCTGTCGGAAGTAATATCGCTGGACCAACTCCCCATGTAATTCCACTCTCAGAAGTTTTCGAAGGAGAGAAAAATAGACTTTGTACAATATCACCTACCCCCCAATCATCCTCAAGGTTTGATTCGTTATAAACTTGATAAGTCACAGGTAAAACTGTACGTGAAATCAAATTCCAATTTTCATTCAACTCAATCGGTATTACAGGCTGAATATTCAGTTGATAACGTTCAATATTCTCAGCTGCACCAATATTCTCATCGTAATTAAACTGAAAAGGTACGCTCACCAGATTTGCAACAGGATTTGACAATTGCTTTGCTAAATCTGCATCATCGGCAAAAGCTTGAGAGTTACAAAAGACACTGCATACCATTAAGGAAAGTAATATTTCTAGCTTTCTGTTTCTCATAGAAAAATGATTCATATACCGAATGCCCCTTTATAATTTATGGATATTATTGAGTTATAACAAATACTTGCTCTTTTTCTACTAACTACACTGACTCAACCAGCACATACGGCTCTTTGAATGAATATCAAAGCTTCCGTATCCCACTGATTAAATATGCCTAAATTTTTAATATTATAAATTTTGAATCTTATTACTTTGCTTATTGGATTAAAGCTTAGTTTTTTATAGCACAATTCATAATAGCTGCAACAGTTTTTAACCTTGGTTTTATTATAGTAAATTGATTGCAGAAATAAGTGCTTAGTCCGTGTTTATATAAAAAGGCTTGAATCATAAATAATTTTTAGGTGAAACACATAAACATCAAATAAAAATCTGTATTTGACGCCACGAAGCTTATTTATTTCTTATTTTTATGCTTATTTTTTAACCAAAAGAAAATTTTATATTTCAAATTATATACTCATATTTTTCAAAGATTTAATGCTTAAAAAGGCTTTTTTTTAGTATAAAAACTCTATTTAGACTATTTTTTGAACTGATTAGTTATATCTAGAGTATTTACTCTTATTCTAATTGTGCTATTTTTGTGACATGGAGTAACAAATGATTTCGGTTAACCGACTTCTCCAAAAGCCAAAAAACATAAACACAAAATGAGCAACAAACATTTGCATTTGCACCTCAAGGAAAGACGTAGAATGAAATTAAAGACATTAACGACAGCAATGATTTTAGCAACTGTACCAATGACCGGGGCATTTGCCGCTGCTCTAGATCGTTCAGGTCAGTCAATCTCTGCATTCTTGCAACCTGGTAACTATTTTGAAGCAGGTATTTCTGTATTAGATCCAGATGTATCTGGGAAGGCTATTTCAACTGCTGGTGGCGGCAATCTTTCTGACATGGGAGATGATTACTACTTCCCCTCAGCTGCTCTTAAATTACAAGTAACAGACCACTTCTCATTTGGTTTGATCTATGACCAACCATTTGGTGCTGATGCTGCATACTCAACAAGTGACCCACTTGTTGGTCTCAATACAGGTTTGTTCCACTTAAACGGTGAAGCAACTGAAGTAGAAGTTGACACTCAAAGTTTGTCTATGATTTTTGGTTTCCAGCCAAATGAAAATTTCAACATTTATGCTGGTCCTGTTTATCAAACAATTAAAGGTAATGTTCAATTACGTGGTGCGGCATATGGTTCAGCTAACGGCCTTGGCTTATATAATGCTGATTTAGATGAAGATGGTGCAGTTGGCTGGTTAGCTGGCTTTGCTTATCAAATTCCTGAAATTGCTTTAAAAACATCTATCACTTATCGCTCTGAAATTGACCACAAAGCATCTGCTCGCGAATATGGTCAAAGTAACGTATTAGCATTTGTTGGCAGTAGCCCTGTTTACGATGTAGCAACAGATGCAAATATTACAACTCCCCAATCTGTTAACCTTGATTTCCAAACAGGGATCATGGCAAATACAGTTGCCTTTGCAAATGTACGTTGGGTGAATTGGAAAGACTTTTCTCTTGACCTAAAACAATTCGGAACTGTTGCAGATACTCTAGGTGCGCTAGGCCAGACTCCAGACAACCCAAATGGCTTTGATATTGTTGGTTATACTGATGACCAATGGTCAGCAAACGTAGGTGTAGGCCGTAAATTTAATGATCTATGGGCAGGTAATGTCTCAGTAGGTTGGGATTCTGGTGCAGGTAATCCTATATCAACTCTTGGCCCAACTGAAGGTTACTGGAATGTTGGCTTAGGACTTCAATATAGTCCAACACCTGCAACCTTTATCGCTGGTGGTGTTAAATACTTCTGGTTAGGCGATGCAAAAGCGCAAGCCGCATCTAACTTTGGATCAGATACTTATGTTGCAGAATTTAATGACAATGATGCTTTAGCTTATGGCTTAAAAATCGGTTATCGCTTCTAATCCCTAATCGTGAAAAAACCATCTATAAAGATGGTTTTTTCTTTTTCTTGGAATAAAAGCCTTTCTTAATTTTTATACACTTGTCACTCATTTGAACAACAAATCAACACTTAAACTTTTTTCATAACAATAAATGCCTCACACCCCAGTCTAAAAATAAGTTTATAAAAATCATAAAATTAATTAGTATTTTTAGTGTTTTTACTCTAAGCAAGTACATTTTTTAACTTCGCCAGTTCATTTCATAACCTGATCTGAGCATTTACTCTTTTTTTATTTATGTTACTTTTCGTGCCAATCATTTACATAAAGCTACAACAAGGAATGTCTCCCCATGAAGCTTAAGGCACTTCGCTCAGCTATTTTACTTAGCTTAATTCCAACAACTTCAGTATTTGCAGCAGGTCTTGACCGCTCTGGTCAGTCTATTCTGCCATTTCTACAATCTGGAAATTATGCAGAAGCATCTTTCAGTGTACTTGATCCAAATGTAAGTGGCGAAAGTAATAATGGTGCATCTGTTTCAGATATGGCTGATGACTACTATTTCCCTTCTGCCGCCCTTAAAATTCAAGCGACTGAACACTTTTCTTTTGGTTTACTTTATGACCAACCTTACGGTGCTGACTCTCAATACTCATCTGCAGCAGGTGCATTTGGTAATGGGAAAGAAGGCACAAGTGTAAAAGTGCGTACCAATAATCTTTCACTGATTTTTGGTTATCAACCTACTGAAAACTGGAATTTATACGCTGGTCCTGTTTATCAAACAGTTAAGGGCAATGTTTCTTTACGTGGCAGTGCTTATTCATTGCTTTCTGGTTATGACATTAACCTCGAAGAAGACGATGCTTTTGGTTGGTTAGCTGGTGCAGCTTACCAAATCCCCGAAATTGCTTTAAAAGCTGCTGTTACTTACCGTTCTGAAATTAAACACGAATTAGATACAACGGAAACTTCGAATATCTACATTCCTTCATACGGTATTGACCTACGTTCTGTTACAAGCCAAACAGAAGTTGTCACGCCACAATCTGTGAATCTTGATTTCCAAACAGGTATTGCGAAGGATACTTTGGCATTTGCGAACATCCGTTGGGTACATTGGGACCAATTTGCAGTAAGTCCAACAGCTTTAGCAACAGCAAGTAAACTTGCTAAAGGGAAAGCGCAAAACCTCATTGATTATTCAGATGACCAAATTTCTGCAACTGTTGGTGTCGGTCATAAATTTACCAGCAAATGGTCTGGTTCTGCATCTGTAGGTTGGGACTCTGGTGCAGGTAATCCTGTAACAACTTTGGGTCCAGTAGAAGGTTTCTGGAGCGTAGGTTTAGGTGGTCAATATAGCCCAGCAGAAAACTATTTCGTACAAGCAGGTGTTAAATACTTCTGGTTAGGTGATGCTAAAGCTCAAACTGGTGGTAATGTTGTTGGTGATTTTAGTAATAACGATGCAATCGCTTACGGTTTAAAATTTGGTTATAAATTCTAAATCCTAAAAGTTGTATCCAATAAAAAAGGCGTATCTATTTAGATGCGCCTTTTTTGCTTTCGTAGATATTGCTTTTTATGCAGGAATATCGCGAACTGAAGCATTACGAATCGCTTCTTTTAAAGCATCATAACCATGAATTGGTGGAAACTGAGGGAACTCTTTGATTACATTTTCTGGCGCATCAAATAAAAATCCTTTGTCCGCTTCACCGAGCATAGTAGTGTCATTATAAGAATCACCTGCGGCAATCACACGGAAATTCAAACTATGTAACGCCTTGACTGCCTCACGTTTTTGGTCAGGTTGACGTAACTTATACGCTGTAATCATTCCCTTTTCGTCAGTTTCTAACTTATGACAAAAAATGGTCGGCCAACCTAATTGCTTCATTAAAGGATGTGCAAACTCATAGAAAGTGTCTGATAAAATAATCAACTGAAAGTGTGTGCGTAACCATTCAACAAATTCTTTCGCACCTGGAAATGGCCCCATTTCGGCAATCACTTCTTGAATATCATTGAGGCCTAAACCATGTTCTTTTAATATATTTAAGCGCTGGGTCATGAGCACATCATAATCAGGAATATCACGCGTGGTTGCTTCAAGCGCCTTAATGCCTGTTTTTTTAGCAAAGTTAATCCAAATCTCTGGAACCAATACCCCTTCTAGATCAAGACAAACAACTTCCATGAAGACTCCCTTTTATTTACGTGGAAAAATTTGCCCTATCATAGCTTAATATTTGTCTAATGCATTGTTGTTTTTTAAATCTATTTTTTTCATAAGCATTGATTTTTTAGTGATAAGTAGCCTAATTCAACTCTATTAAAATACTTAGCAAATAACGTAATATAGGTCTTGTTAGATTCCAAGCCTATTGCCAGGATACTCATGACAACCATTCCAACCATTGACCTTGTTGATGCTCTTGCTGCTGAATATGCAGACAAATCGCCAAGTGAAATTTTAGCACTCGCACTGAATCAAAACGGTGAAATCGCCATTTCATTTTCTGGTGCAGAAGATGTCGTACTGATTGATATGGCGGCCAACTTAGGTAAACCTTTCCGTGTCTTTAGTTTAGATACAGGACGTTTACACGCAGAAACCTATCAGTTTATTGAAACTGTGCGCAAACATTACAACATCAATATCGAAATTTGTTTCCCAGAAGCCAATGCAGTTCAACAACTGGTCAATGAAAAAGGGTTATTCAGCTTTTACCAAGATGACCATAAAGAATGTTGCGGTATTCGAAAAGTTCAGCCATTACGTAAAAAATTAGCCACTTTAGATGGCTGGATTACGGGGCAACGTAAGGATCAAAGTCCAGGTACACGAACTGAAATCCCTGTCGTACAGGCCGATATCGGTTTCTCAGGTGAAGGCAAGCAACTGATTAAATATAATCCCCTTGCCAACTGGAGTAGTGCTGATGTCTGGAGCTATATCCGCATGATGGAAGTCCCCTATAACCCTTTACATGAACGCGGCTTTATTTCTATCGGTTGTGAGCCTTGTACACGACCAGTGCTACCAAACCAGCATGAGCGTGAAGGTCGCTGGTGGTGGGAAGAAGCTACGCACAAAGAATGTGGCTTGCATGCAGGTAATTTGAAAAAGTAAAGACTAAAACCACTGCTCAGCAGTGGTTTTTCGCAACTAATAGATACACACAAAGCGCTCCCATTCTTATAAAAAGTCGATATACTAACCTTAAGTTATATAATTCTAACAAGATTGCTCAGATAAGAGCCGTCATATATTGCAGTGAGGCAATCTAGACTATGCGTCCATTACATCCGATTGACTTTATTTTTTTATCACTTGAAAAGCGCCAGCAACCCATGCATGTCGGTGGATTATTCTTATTCCAAATTCCCGAAAATGCACCAGCCAGCTTCATTCAAAATTTAGTAGCGGATATTCGTAATTCAAAATCTATTCCTATCCCCCCGTTTAACAATAAACTGAATGGCCTATTTTGGGATGAAGATGAAGAATTTGATCTTGACCATCATTTTCGCCATATTGCACTTCCCAAACCTGGTCGTATCCGCGAACTCCTGACTTATATTTCACAAGAACACAGCAGTTTGATCGACCGTGCAAAACCATTATGGACCTGCCATATCATTGAAGGAATTGAGGGTAACCGTTTTGCCATGTATTTCAAAATTCACCATGCAATGGTGGATGGAATTGCAGGTATGCGGTTGGTTGAGAAATCCTTATCACATGATCCAAACATCAAAAGCATCGTACCGCCTTGGTGTGTTGAAGGACCACGCGCTAAACGCTTGAAAGAGGATAAAGCGAGTCGATTTAAAAAGATTATGAATGGTGTGGTTGGACAGCTTGAATCTACCCCACGTGTCATGTATGAACTGTCTCAAACAGTAATGAAAGATATGGGGCGTAATCCCGATTACGTTTCAAGTTTCCAAGCGCCAAGCTCCATTTTAAACCAACGCGTCAGCTCTTCACGTCGCTTTGCAGCACAGTCTTTTGAATTTGACCGTTTACGCCATATCTCTAAAAGTCTGGGTGTCACAATTAATGACATCGTACTGGCTGTTTGTTCAGGTGCACTGCGTGAATATTTATTATCGCAAGATGCGTTACCTAAAAAACCACTGATTGCAATGGTTCCTGCATCTGTACGTGATGATGATTCATCTATGTCGAATCGTATTACGATGATCTTGGCAAACTTAGGCACACATAAAGAAGATCCATTAGAACGCTTAAACATCGTCCGTCGTAGCGTACAAAATGCAAAAGAAAAGTTCAAACGTATGAACTCAAATCAAATTTTGAACTATAGTGCATTTGTATATAGTGCGGCAGGTCTGAATATAGCCTCAGGCCTATTGCCTAAACGCCAAGCCTTTAATTTGGTGATCTCGAATGTACCAGGACCACGTGAGCCACTGTACTGGAACGGAGCACGTCTCGATGCATTGTACCCTGCTTCGATCATTTTAGATGGTCAGGCACTCAATATCACCATGACCAGTTATTTAGATAAACTTGAGGTCGGTTTGACCGCCTGTCGCAATGCTTTGCCGAAAATGCAAAACTTATTGACTCACTTGGAAGAAGAAATCCAACGTTTCGAAGCGATTGTGGGGGTTGAAAACCCAAAGTTACAAGCGGTCAGTTGATACCGCAGAACCCATCAGAAACTGAATAAATGACATAAAACTAAGGGGCTTCGATAAGCCCCTTAGTTTTTAATGCTACGACATTGTTTTAATAGTTGATGACATGCAGTTCGAATCATGGCAGTGGTAATTTGTACTTCCTTACCTTGCTCGTCCAAAATATATGCATTATGCGTCACTTTCGTATCCAATAAATGTTTCAAACTAGGTTGAATAATTGCTTCTCTAACACCCATATCACACCTCATTTGCTAAACCTATTTGGTAGAATAAGCTTTGGCTATTTCCGTGTTCCTAGTATTCAAAATCTACAGTCGAAAGTAAAATTTCAGTTGTAACAACTATTTAACCATATATTGTTACAATTTCAGCTCAGAATGATATCGTATTGCTCTTGCGTATATAAATTTTCAACCTGAAATTTAATCACACGACCAATAAAATGCTCCAGATCCGCGACTGCTGGCGCTTCTGCGGTTAACAAGCGGTCAATCACGGATGGATGAGCAACGACAGTAAAGCCAGTCTGAGACTGATAGGCGCGTGTATAACGCATGATTTCTCGAAAGATTTCGTAACATACCGACTCTGCTGTTTTCACATATCCACGCCCCTGACAGGTCGGGCAAGATTCACATAATAAGTGTTCTAATGATTCACGTGTTCGCTTACGTGTCATTTCCACTAGACCCAGCTCTGATACCTGCGTGATTTTGGTTTTGGCATGGTCTTGCTCAAGCATCCGCTCAAACTGAGTCATCACTTCAGTACGATGCTCCTGCTCTTGCATGTCAATAAAGTCGATAATAATAATACCGCCTAAATTGCGCAGTCTCAGCTGACGAGCAATCACCTGTGTCGCTTCCATATTGGTTTTAAACACAGTGTCTTCTAAAGAGCGACCACCCACATAGGAGCCCGTATTGACGTCAATCGTGGTCATGGCCTCGGTCTGGTCAATCATCAAATAACCGCCTGACTTCAGCGCAACACGCGTTTGCAGAGCTTTTTGAATATCTTCTTCTACATTATATAAATCGAAGATTGGACGCTCACCCGGATAGTGAATCAAACGCTCTTTAATATTCGGCACAAATTCTTCAACAAACTCTTTGAGCTTGCCGTGAATTTCACGTGAGTCGACCGAAATTTTAGCAGTTTTTTCGCTTGCAAGATCTCGGATAATCCGCTGCGGTAAAGGTAGCTCTTCAAAAATTAACGATGGCACCGCAATACTAATCTGCTTGCGCTGGATAAACTCCCATAGCTTTGCCAAATAAGCCATATCTTGGGCAATGGCCGCTTCTTCAATACCATCTGCCGCAGTACGAACAATCACAGAACCTGGAAGCTTATGTTCTGCTTGAATTCGCTCAATCATAGAGCGTAAACGGTCACGCTCTGCCTCAGACTCTATTCGTTGCGAAACACCCGTATGGTTCCCATAAGGCATTAAAACCAAATAACGAGAAGGAATAGAGAGATCTGTTGAAAGGCGGGCACCCTTCGTTCCCAACATATCTTTCATGACTTGAACAGTAAGAATTTGTCCCGGTTGCAAAAGCTCAAACACATTCGGAATCGGCTGATTACGTGGCCAAACCATATCATTGATATGCAAAAAAGCAGTTCGTGACAGTCCAATATCGACAAAAGCAGCTTGCATACCCGGAAGAACGCGCACCACTTTACCTTTATAAATATTACCCACTAACCCACGTTTTACCGTACGCTCAACAAATAACTCATTGACCGTGCCGTTTTCAATCAACGCGACGCGACATTCCATAGGCGTGACGTTAATTAATAACTCGTCAGACATAACAAACTCAAAACATTATAAAAAATCTTTTGAGACAGTTAATTTAGTGCCTTAACTGCCCGTAATAACTGTACCGTTTCATACAACGGTAAACCCACCACATTGCTATAGCTTCCCTCAATACGTGGAATATAGCGTGCTGCAATGCCTTGTATGGCATAGGCTCCCGCCTTGCCAAGGGGTTCATGTGTTGCCCAATATGCTTCCATATCTTTAGGGCTTAAGTGCTGAAATTCGACTTCAGTACGAACTACTATACTTGAAATTTGTGCATTTGTACGAACACAAACACCTGTATAAACATCATGCTTACGTCCCGAAATTTTTTCCCACATTTCAAAAGCATGTTGTTTCGATTCAGGTTTACCCAAAATCTCTTGATCGACTCCTAAGCTGGTATCGGCAGCGATCACGATCGCATCTGGATAACGAACTTGCACAGCCTCAGCTTTGGCACAAGCCAGTCGCTCTACATAATGAGCGACCAATTCGCCTGTTTGTATCGACTCATCAATATCTGGGCTGTAAATATCAAAAACTAGGCCAAGCTGCTCAAGCAACTCACGACGGCGAGGCGAACTTGACGCTAAAATTAAATGCGCCATTTTTTTAGGAAGAAATATAAAATGGGAAAGGTCAAAACACTACTCAACAGGGGTTGCCAATGACGGGCAATCGAAAACTGCGCCCCGATCATAATTTGCGCGATCCATGTCATAAATAAATGTGCGACAACAGCCAAAGCCGTGATCACCCAGATATTTGCAAACGTCATAATCCGACGTTCTCGGGTTAAAAAACGTGAGACAAAAGTAATCAGCACAAAACTGAGCGCATTTAAACCTAAGGGTGCATCGAGCAATAAATCGGTGAAAATACCCACAGCAAAGGCGAACCAAATTCCACACCATGTCGGCTGACACAGCACCCAAAACAGCATGACCATCATCATAAACAATGGACGCCAACCAGAGAGCGTATAAGACAGTGGATAGACCATCAACACCGAAGCAATGATCACCGAAAAAATGATCGGAAATAATGGATCACGCTGTTTGGCAGCACGAAGTTTAGCGATCGGCATGCGGTTGCTCCATCGCTAAAGAATCGGAAAATAACACAACGACATGATGTCCACCCGCTAGCTGTGCGGCAGGTACCACATCTATTTGAGCAAACTCACCTGAATTATGACGACTGATTTTTGAAATCGTACCCACCAAATAACCCGCTGGGAAATGCTCACCAAGACCTGAGCTATACACTTTTTCACCCACTTTAATTTCGGCACTGGTCGGGACATATTCCATTTTCAAATGCCCTAAATCTCCCGTACCCGAAACAATCGCTCGCATACCCGAGCGTTCTAAACGGACTGAAAGTGAATGTTCTTTATCTGAAAGCAACATCACACGGCTACTATGTGGATAGACATTGATAATCTGCCCCATAATGCCTTTGTCATCGAGCACCGTCTGCCCTACTTTTAACTGACTGTTGGCACCACGGTTAATCACAATAATATGACGCAGTGGATCAGCATCGGTTCCAATGACTTCTGCAATCTCCATACGACCATCAATGATTAACGGGGTATCTAACAAACCACGCAAACGGGTATTTTCCGCAGATAGTTCAGATAATTTTTGTAAACGTACCTGTGCCTGTAACAGTTCAGCTTGCATCGCGGTATTTTCACGGCGCAGTTGAGCCTCAGACTTGGTTTGTTGATTCAGCCACTCTCGCGATAACACGGGATAACTTGCTACAGCATAAATTGGATTATAAGCGGCGTACAAGACATCTCTTGCAGGTTGAATCACATGCGGCATGCGCCAGTTAAAAAACAGCACAACCAAACATGTGATCACTGCAATGATAAATGAGCGAAAAGATGGCGGTTGTCTGGAAAACAGATTTGTTTGCACCCGCCGATTCCTTTATTAGCCTACAAATAACATGTCGTGATTTGGATTATCGAAGAACTCCAAAACTTTACCACCACCACGAGTGACACACGTTAAAGGATCTTCTGCAACCACCACAGGTAAGCCCGTTTCTTGCGCAAGAAGTTTGTCGAGGTTACGTAGTAATGCACCACCACCTGTCAACACAATACCGCGTTCAGCGATGTCTGAAGACAGCTCAGGAGGCGTTTGCTCAAGTGCAGATTTCACAGCCGAGACAATACTTTGTAGAGGATCAGAAATCGCTTGCGTGATTTCGTCCGAAGTTACATTAATGGCACGTGGCACACCTTCAGCAAGGTTGCGACCGCGAACTTCAATCTCAAGCGTTTTAGCATCAGGCTCGGGTAAAGCCATACCCACTTCTTTCTTGATAATTTCTGCAGTGGTTTCACCAATCACACAACCATGAGCCTTACGTACGTAGTTAATGATTTGTTCATCAAATACATCACCGCCAATACGTAGTGAGTCAGCATAGACACAACCTTGTAATGAAATGATCGCAATTTCAGTTGTACCACCACCGACATCCACCACCATCGAGCCACATGCTTGCTCAACTGGCATACCTGCACCAATTGCAGCGGCCATTGGTTCTTCAATCAAACGAACATCACGTGCGCCTGCATTAAATACAGCTTCACGAATAGCACGACGCTCAACCAAAGTTGATTTGCAAGGCACACACACCACAACACGCGGTGCAGGTGGGAACAGACGTTTTTCATGTACTTTACCAATAAATTGGTTCAGCATGGTTTCAGTCACTTCAAAATCGGCAATCACACCATCCTTCATTGGACGAATGGCAGAGATATTCGCAGGGGTACGGCCTAGCATTTGCTTTGCATCAAGACCTACTGCGGCAACGATTTTTTGTGAACCACTGTGACGAATTGCCACAACTGTCGGTTCATTTAATATAATGCCTCGTCCTGGTGCATAAATAAGTGTATTTGCTGTACCTAAATCAATGGCTAGATCGGGCGAAAACAAGCCAATTAGTCTTTTTAGAATCACGGAGACGTTCTCGATTAAACTTTATGTGGACGCAAGGTGGCAACTTTAACTAAATGTGATGATTTGAACAAGTCAATCGCTTATTATAACGCACGATATTTTGAAATTTTTTAATACTGACTCAGGTGATGTTATGTCTACATCGGATGCACAGCATTCTGCAGATTTAAATGCACAAACAGTTTCAGCAATCGCCAATCTTGCTCGATTGTCGCTAGATGATACGCAATCTGCTGAATATGCTCAAAGTCTAAATAAAATTTTAGGCATGATGGAAACCTTAAAAGGTATCGACACCGATGGTGTTGAGCCGCTTAAAAGCCCATTTGATCACCCACAACCCTTACGTGAAGATGTGGTTTCAGAAACCAATCATCGTGATGAATATCAAGCCATTGCACCGCAAGTGCAAGATGGTTTGTACCTTGTTCCTCGCGTGATTGAATAATTTCTATTCAGTTAAACCATTATTTTGTAAAAATTAACGTAAAGACATTTCTCATGACAGATTTACATCGCTTATCGATTCGTGAACTCTCTGAGGGTTTAGCTGGGGCTAAATTTTCATCTCGCGAACTGACTGAACATTATTTAAAGCGCATTGCAAAGCTAGATACACAAGTTAAATCTTATGTAACCGTAACTGCAGAACAAGCGCTGGCACAAGCCGATGCTGCCGATGCCGCAATTAAAGCAGGCACAGCAACCGCATTGACAGGTGTGCCCATTGCACACAAAGACATTTTTTGTACCCAAGGCATTAAAACCACTGCGGGTTCAAAAATGTTGGATAACTTTATCTCTCCTTACGACGCCACTGTTGTAGCGAAAGGCAAAGCCGCGGGTCTAGTCACTTTAGGTAAAGTGAACATGGACGAATTTGCAATGGGTTCAACCTCTGAGAACTCATTCTATGGCGCTACAGCAAACCCTTGGAACTTAGGTCATGTACCGGGTGGTTCTTCAGGCGGTTCTGCGGCAGCGGTTGCAGCGGACCTTGCTCCATTTGCAACGGGTACAGACACAGGTGGTTCTATTCGCCAACCTGCATCATTCTGTGGCTTAACGGGTCTTAAACCAAGTTATGGCCGTGTGTCGCGCTTCGGGATGATTGCGTATGCATCATCACTCGATCAGGGCGGGCCAATGGCACGTTCGGCTGAAGACTGTGCCTACCTCATGAATGTGATGGCAGGTCATGACGCGAAAGACTCAACATCGGTTGAAAAAAACGTTGATGACTATGTGGCGAATTTAAACGGCACATCTGTTAAAGGTCTACGCATTGGTATTCCAAAGCAATACTTCAATGTCGCTGGTTTAGATGCAGACGTGAAAGCACGTGTTGAAGAATCATTGAAAAAATTGGAAGAGATGGGCGCGATCCTAGTTGAGATTGATCTCAACATGACTGAAGCTTATGTTCCAACCTATTACCTGATTGCACCTGCTGAAGCGTCATCGAACTTGTCTCGTTACGATGGCGTACGCTATGGCTACCGTGCAGAGAACCCAGTTGACCTGATGGACTTATACAAGCGTTCACGTTCTGAAGGTTTTGGTGCAGAAGTACAGCGTCGTATCTTGATTGGTACGTATGCGTTGTCTGCGGGTTACTACGATGCGTACTATGTTAAAGCTCAAAAAGTCCGTCGCCTGATTCAACAAGACTTCTTAAAAGCGTTTGAATCCGTGGATGTGATTGCTGCACCTGCTGCACCAACCACGGCTTATAAAATTGGCGCGAACTTGTCCCCAGTTGAAATGTACTTGGGTGACATTTACACCATCGCGGTTAACCTTGCAGGTCTTCCTGCGATTAATGCACCT
The DNA here is from genome assembly GCF_008980265.1 of Acinetobacter sp. TUM15064. Classification (NCBI taxonomy): domain Bacteria; kingdom Pseudomonadati; phylum Pseudomonadota; class Gammaproteobacteria; order Moraxellales; family Moraxellaceae; genus Acinetobacter; species Acinetobacter sp. TUM15064. The sequence continues at coordinate 35,910 of NZ_BKFU01000031.1, forward strand.
GTTGGTTTTGACAAAGACAACTTACCTGTGGGCTTACAGCTGATTGGTAACTATTGGTCAGAATCTCAACTGTTGTCTGTGGTACATCAGTACCAACAAGCGACGGATTGGCATACGAAACGTGCGGCAATTGCTGAGGAGAATGCATAATGGCCCAAAACAATGGTAAGAATGCTGCTAAACCAAAGTCGTTATTAATTGACGGTTGGGAAGTCGTGATCGGGATCGAGATTCACACTCAGCTTGCGACCCAATCTAAAATCTTCTCAGGTTCTTCAACTGAATTTGGTCAAGACCCAAATACACAAGCCAGCCTCGTTGACTTGGCAATGCCGGGTGTACTGCCTGTATTGAATAAAGAAGTGGTGGATTTAGCCATTCGCTTTGGTTTGGGGATTGATGCTTACATCGACCAAGCGTCTGTGTTTGCACGTAAGAACTACTTCTACCCTGACTCTCCAAAAGGCTACCAAATCAGCCAAATGGATAACCCGATTGTGGGCTTGGGTCATATCGACATTCAACTTGAAGATGGTACGGTAAAGCGCATTGGCGTAACGCGTGCTCACCTTGAGGAAGATGCAGGTAAATCGATCCATGACCAATTTGAAGGTATGTCAGGCATCGACTTAAACCGTGCAGGTACACCTTTGCTTGAAATCGTGTCTGAACCTGATATGCGTTCGGTTGAAGAAGCGGTGGCTTATATCAAATCGATTCACACTTTAGTGCGTTGGTTAGGTATTTCTGACGGTAACATGGCAGAAGGTTCATTCCGTGCTGACTGTAACGTGTCGTTACGTCGTCCGGGTCAACCGTTCGGTACACGTTGTGAGTTGAAAAACCTCAACTCGTTCCGTTTCATTGAACAAGCGATCAATGTTGAAATTGAACGCCAAATGGAAATTTTGGAATGGGATGGCACGATTGACCAAGAAACGCGTCTATTCGACCCTGTGAAGATGGAAACACGTTCGATGCGTTCGAAAGAAGAAGCGAATGACTATCGCTACTTCCCAGACCCGGATTTGTTGCCTGTGATTATTTCAGATGCTCAAATTGAATCGGCTCGTGCTGCATTACCTGAGCTTCCTGCGGCACGTCGTGAGCGTTTCGTAGCGGACTTTGGTGTCACTGAGTATGATGCGCATGTGTTGACGTTGACCCGCGAAATGTCAGACTTTTATGAAGTGGTTGTGGCTGCTGCTGGCGGCGCGGCTCAAGGTAAAGTGTCTGCAAACTGGGTCATGGGCGAGTTCTCTGGTGCTTTAAATAAAGCGGGCTTGGAACTAGCAGACTCTCCTGTTTCTGCTGAAAAGCTTGGCGGCATGGTTGCACGTATCGTGGATAATACCATTAGCGGTAAGATTGCGAAGCAAGTGTTCGGCTTTATGTGGGATGAAGGTAAAACTGCGGACGAAATTATTGCGGAAAAAGGCTTGAAGCAGGAAACTGATACAGGCGCGATTGAAGCGATTATTAAAGACGTTCTTGCTGCCAACGAGAAGATGGTTGAAGAGTTTAAATCTGGTAAAGAGAAAGCTTTCAATGGTCTTGTCGGTCAAGTGATGAAAGCGTCTAAGGGTAAAGCTAACCCTGGTCAAGTGAATGAATTGATGAAAAAATTGATTGGTTGATTTATTCGCTAATGAATTGATTCCATGTTATAAAAACCTCGCTTAATGCGGGGTTTTTTATGAAACATTCAATTATCTATATATCTACAACATCATCTTAGTTAGAACAAATAATCGACAAAAAACGATTAAGAATCTTTGCTGGAGACTTTATTCTCAACCATGCTTCTGAAGAAGTACAAATTTTTTATAAAGTTTTGGATGATGAAACACTTAGAGAATTAAGTAACTTACCCCTAATCATCAACGATGATTCTAATATCTTACGTATTCTAAAAATTAAAAAAGCTATTTATGATTCTAAAAACTCTATAATTGAAATTACATTTCATGAGAGTCTTACTGAGCATCCCAAAAGAAACGACGTTTTGGAAATAGATAAAAAGAGGTGGATCAGGAAATTTGAACAACACTTATAAGTGATATTTTGCTCCCCAAATGATGTTATAAACATCAATATATGGAGTATTTTATGGCACGTAGACCAAGAAGAAATCATTCAAATGATTTT
>NZ_BKFU01000032.1:0-37803 GCF_008980265.1 Acinetobacter sp. TUM15064
TTATTTAGGGAAATATTTTTCATCATTGCTTGAAATTAGCAAATCTTAGGAATTTTATTTCGTATCATTTTGCCTAATATAACGTTCAAGGGCACAGGAATCGAAAAGAGTAGTTTGCGATTCGTTATCTATCAGATCAGCGTCGTACTTACCCACAAGGTCTCGATTCAGCTTAGGACGCTATAGATTATCCATCTATAGGCAAAAGCTTGGAACTTACCCAGTTTTAATCGTTGAAGTTATCTCCTGATCCCAAAAAATCATAAAGTTTTATTTCTTAAATATTTTTATCCCCTTTTTTTCAAATTATCTCAAAATATTACACTGAATCAGTAGTGTGTGAGCATTGTAATGTTTCACAAATGCCTATCTAAAAACGTCTAATTCATAACACGGAAAAGCATAAGCTTCTGCTATAACTATTTATGAAAAGTCGGATACGCATGGAATAACAATGAAAATATATGTCACCAGCATCATGGTCGATAGCCAAGAAAAAGCCTGTCAGTTTTATACAGAAAAACTCGGTTTTAAAGTCAAACATGATGTACCTGTGGGGGATTATCGTTGGCTGACTTTGGTTTCACCCGAAAGTCCAGAGGGCGTTGAACTGCTACTGGAACCTGATGCACATCCCGCAGCACAGCCGTTTAAGGCTGCGATCAAAGCAGATCTAATTCCCTATACTTCTTTTCAAGTGGATGACCTCGATGCGGAATATGAGCGCCTGAAAAAATTAGGGGTACATTTTACCGTAGCTCCCACGCGAGCAGGCACAGTCAAAGTAGCAGTCTTTGATGATACTTGTGGCAATCTTATTCAATTGATGCAAATGTTCAAAAGTAATGAATGAGTAAGATATCTGCTTTTGAAGAAATAAAATCCTGAGAAAAGCGCTTTTATGTGCGAAAAAAATCACAAATTCGGTTCATTTGGGAAAATATTTTTTATATGAATAATAATCTAGGATTTTTTTCCAAAAATAGCCAAAAAGACTTTATCTTCGGGAAACAATCCCGTCCTTGGATTGTTAAATTATATCTCAAGGGTGTGACGGGATCGAAAAGAGTAGCATGCTACCAGTGGCGCAAAACGCGTGAGTAGTACTTACCCAAAAGGTCTTGATTCGGCTTAGGACGCTATAAATCAAAAGTTTATAGGCTATAAGATCATCACTTACAAAGTTATGATAGTTGAAGTAAACAACATGTTTTCCCAGACACCCTAAAAAATTTCTCCAATGAATAAACAGCAAACAAAAATAAAATTCTAGATTTCTAACAAAGTTTAAAAAATCCTGCTGATTCAGTTCCTCATGGATCATTTCATTCTTAAGCCTCCTATTCAGTACTGACCGATCAACTGTGATTTACAGGGCGAAAAACCAATAGCCGAGAGAGTTTTCTATATTGGTGAGATGATTGACAGTAGAAACACAGCTTGTTATTTTTCGCGCTCGCTTTTCTATGCTGTTATTTTCATGGCTTTAAATGACAACTTTGTTTATGCACCTCCCCAAGAAGACTTGGTGATCGTTTATGAAGACGATGATTTGGTGGTGATTGAAAAGCCTGCGGGTTTGTTGTCGGTGCCGGGGCGTTTACCAGAACACCAAGACAGTGCCTATTTAAGGGTTTTAGCGCAGTATCCACATGCCAAAATTACCCATCGTTTAGATATGGCGACTTCGGGGATTTTAATGTTTGCCAAGCACCGCGATGCCGAAGTTGCCGTCAGTAAAATGTTCCAAGCTCGCACGGTAAATAAACACTATATTGCTTTAGTTCAAGGCCAGTTAGATGCTGAAGGCAGTGTTGACGTACCGTTGATTACCGACTGGGAAAACCGACCACGGCAGATTGTGCACTTCGAACTGGGCAAACCTGCAAAAACGCTTTATCAAGCCCTTAGTTATGACATTGAGACCGATATTACACGGGTTTTACTGACCCCGATTACGGGGCGTTCGCATCAGCTTCGTGTGCATATGCAATATATCGGGCATCCTATTACAGGGGACAAGCTCTATCATCCTGAACCGACAAGGAGTCCTTTAAAGCGTATGGCTCTACATGCCAGCTTTTTAGCCTTTAAACAGCCTTTAACAGGGGAGACTGTTACTATTCATGGGAACGTACCTTTTTAACCAAGACACATTTTTTAATAAAAACGAGAAATACTTAAAATTTGGGATATAAAATTGCCCAAAACACAGCTAAGTTAGAGTGTAAAAGAGCCTCCTTAACGTATAGCGAATATGTCCATTTAAAGTGTTAGGTTATGTGCTTCTTCTTTGGATCAGGTATTGCTGAGCAATTTGAGATGGGCTGAGAGTACGTTTGTCTGTTATAAGGCTCGCCGTTCAATTTACAAGCTATCTAATAGATGAGCCTCAAAAAATAAAAATGACTTTCCCTTTGGGAGATAGGCTATGTTTTATCTACTTGCTGTCATGATTGCATTACTCAGTACGATTATTTTTTGGCAACTCAGGCGCAGTCTCGGCCACAAAAAGCAGATTGAAATTTTAGAATGTAATTTAGAGCGCAGTCGAAATACCTTAGAGGCTTACGAACAACAACAGCATGAATTACAACATCGACTGACGAGTTTAAGAATTGAAGTGGGAACACTCAGACAACGTGAACAAGCACTAAGTCATTATCAAGAAATCATTGATGTCGAACATTATGTGATTGAACGGCTGAGCCAAGTGGAGTTGTTTGCAGAAACAGTTAAATTTGACGCCGAACAGATGCTCAATCAATGTCGACAACGGATTGAAAAAGTGAATCACTTCTTATCGGAATACGAGCTCAAAGCCAAAGAAACCATCATGCAACGGGCAAAGGAAAAGTTAGGCGCATTTTTTCACATGGCAGAAGAACGAGAGCAGTTGGCTGAAATTTCTAAAGCATTAAACAATAAAATTGAAACACACAGCCACATTTACCAACTGCCTTCAGAGCAGTTATTAGATGAACTCATCGAAGGCTATGGGAAAACGGATGCGGCCAATCATTTACTCAAAGTCCGTCAGCAGGTGATTCGTGCTGTAGAACACAATCAAGTGGTCACTTGTGCATTTTTGGATGAGCATCGGCATTTATCCGCCATCGCACTGTTTTCTCAGTTATTTAACAGCAAAGCAGACTTTTATTTACAACGCGTTGCTCAAGACAATCTCGGTTTGCTACTTCAAGCACTGCGCGATGACTTTACTTTAATTAATCACTATGGTGCTGTCTTTGGTCATGCCCGTATTATGGATCATTATCTTGCGCTACGGTTAGAAGAGTTGAAATTTACAGCTTTATTGAACAGTTTAAAAACGGGGGATGTGCAAGGACAAAGCCACATTGTGCTTGAACATCGAGTTGTACAATAAAGTTGCAAATAGATAGAAAAAGAAAATGTAAAAATTGGCAGAAAAAATCAGATCCACCTGCTAAAAAATGAGCAAATTATGCTATGTTGAAGTCACTATTTTGTCACTTGCCAACGTTATATTGGCTCAAAAGATAACAAGGACATTCGCATGACACGTGATTTTGAATTATATCCAGATGATGACAACGGAAATGTACTTTGGCAAATGGCTGAGGATGGTGATGATCTGTCAGAGCCGCATGAAATAGAATATTCGATCGCCTTTCAAGATCAGTCACAAGCTGAAAAATGTGCACTGTATTTATTACAAGAAGAACAAAAAATTACCTTATTTGTCGATGAGGACAATGATGTTTCCGAATGGATCATTACCATTTATGTCTATATGGAACCTGAGTATTCTGACATTGTCGACTTAGAACAGTGGTTTACCAAAATTGCAGAGCAGTTTGGTGGTGAATACGATGGTTGGGGCTGTATGGCGTATGTCTATGATGACGAAGAAGATGACGACGAAAACTATGAGCAAGGCCAAGCTTAGGTCAGCACCAAATTAAAAGCATGTTGAAAAACATGCTTTTTTATTTGCTCTATATTTACGCACAATAACGCTACAGTTTCTAATTTCTAGCGTTTTAAACTAAACATGAATATTTGAAAAGAACGAGAAAAATGATGTCAAATAGTGTTCAGTTACACCGCGTATTTAGTGTACCTGTCGAGCGTGTCTATCGTGCTTTTACCCATGCAGATGCTTTAGTAAAATGGATGGCACCGCATGGTTTCACGGCTCATGTGGAGCAGTTTGATGTACGCGAGGGTGGTCAATATCGTATGTTTTTTACCAACTTTAGTACAGGCATGCAGCATTCATTTCATGGTACCTATCATGAAATCATTGAAAATAGCTTATTACGCTATACCGATGAATTTGATGTGCCTGAACTGGCAGGTAAAATTGAAGTCCGTGTAGAGTTTAAAGAGGTCTCTGTAGGAACAGAAGTCCATATCACACAGTCTGGTTTACCGGAAGTGATTCCTGTTGATGGCTGTTATCTGGGGTGGCAAGAGTCATTGCAACTCTTGGCTTTTTTAGTGAATCCAGACATTCCCGATGAATAATACTTCGTCATCGTTGAACAATTGAATAAGTTGCACAAAAGAATAAAAAGGAGTTTTGCATGCCAATACGCATGAAGCGGATTTATGCACCTGTTGAAGCCGAAGATGGTAAGCGTGTTTTGGTTGATCGGCTATGGCCACGAGGAGTCTCAAAGCTTGAAGCCCAAATAGATCTGTGGTCAAAAAACTTAACCCCGTCCAATGAGCTGCGGAAATGGTATCACCAAGACATGGTGGCACACTGGGATGAGTTTAAGGTCCGTTATATGAAAGAACTGGAAGCACATCCCAGCGAGTTGAATGACTTACGGCAACTGGCATTGCAAGAGCAGATCACGTTACTTACCGCAGCTAAAGAAGAACAGCATAACCATGTGGTGATTTTGAAGCAGTGCTTGGAGCAAAAATAAGCTTAGGATGAGTGTTCTACGGGTAAAATTTTACTTTAGTCATGCATCAACGTTGTTTCTACAGAAGCAAAACCAAAGCCATAAAATAAATACGTGATTCACATTGTTTTAGCCTGAATAATGTTATATTGGCGCTTTGAGCAATGTGAATTGCTTATTTTTTATTTTTGAGGTTTTTATGTCTTTACCCAACTGCCCAAAGTGCCAGTCCGAATATACTTATGAAGATGGTGACTTGCTGATCTGCCCTGAATGTTCAAACGAATGGAAAGAGGGGGAATCTACCGAAGACGTGGTGGCAATTAAAGATGCCAATGGCAACTTACTCGCTGATGGTGATACAGTAACGGTAATTAAAGATTTAAAAATTAAAGGTTCGTCGTCTGTGGTAAAAGTCGGAACTAAAGTGAAAAATATTCGTTTGCTACCTGATGCTGCAGATGGTCATGATATTGATTGTAAGATTGACGGTGTTGGCGCGATGAAACTCAAGTCTGAGTATGTGAAAAAAGCCTAATGCGCTGAGTTTACAGTTAGCAATTAAAATGGAGTCAATAGGACTCCATTTTTTGTTTTAAACGATTTTGAAAGTAGATGAATTGTTTAAACAAGTGCACAGCATGTTATAAAGATAAAAAACTGTTGAAGAATACGTTATGCCTCATATCCACCTTGAGTACTCAGATAATATAGACACTCTCGAAGTTAAACCGATGTTGTTGGCTTTAAACCAAGCTTTGCTTGATGGTGAGTTTGTACAATCGGGCAATGAAGTGAAAAGTCGTGCCATCAAACAATCCGATTTTGTGATTGGGGTAGATGGAGACGCAGAAGCTTATTTACATGCCAAAGTCTCTTTACTTAGCGGTCGAGATGAAGCCACGCAATCTGCTATTTCCAAGCTCTTACTCAAAACATTGCAGCAAAATTTTAAAGTCCCGACCGATTTAGCTGTACAAATATGCGTAGAAATTATTGAAATGCCAAGAAATAGCTATAGTAAATTGGTGCTAAAAGCCTAAAGTAGTTTAAGGATAATCAACCGTTTCAGCAGAATTGAGAAAATGCAGTGTTGGCATTTTGATGTTGTCATGCATTATTCATATAGCGCTGTTATTTTAAAAAAAATAAAGATGGGTAAGGCAATAAATGGCTTTTTTTTATAAAAGAAGTCATTTATATTTTATAAAATTGGATGGTTTTTTATTCAAATCTGATTTATTTATTATTGCTTTAAAATAACAAGAGGTGAGCTTATGTCAGGATGGTACGAACTCAGTCAGGCAAATGACGGTCAATATCGCTTTGTTTTGAAAGCGGGAAATGGAGAAGTCATTTTAACCAGTGAACTGTATAAAGCAAAAGCGTCAGCCCATAATGGAATTGAGTCAGTTCAGAAGAATAGTCCAGATGATGCGCGTTATGATCGCTTAGAAGCCAAAAATGGTAAGCCTTATTTTAACTTAAAGGCTGCCAACCATCAGATTATTGGAACCAGTCAGTTTTATGCTACGGAGCAGTCACGCGATAAAGGCATTGAGTCTGTAAAAAACAATGGTGCAAGCGCCACAATTAAAGATTTAACAGCTTAATTTGCTATTAAATTATTGATGGGTTTAAGAATTTAAAAAACTGGCGTGTTAGCTAAGGAAGGCGCACGCGTTTTTTTATGGGTATTTTATGCGCATTGTTGGAGCACTATGTGGATGTACGATTAATTGGAGATGAGCATGCGGGGCATGAGATTATCTTCAAACTCAAGCAGTGGGATGATGCCATTTGTAAAATGGATGTACAAAATATTATTCGTCTTTGCCAGAGTGATGTCAGTTTGTTTGATATTGGATTTGAGTTACAAGGCGTACAAGCCTATCAGGAACTATGGCGACGCTATGCACCATTTTTTCAGGCTAAAGTGAAGGTTTTTAGGCGTAGCCTGAATATTTTTAGTCGTGATGGTTTGGCCTTTGTTCATTGTTATTCCAAACTTGATCATGCCAGTGGGGTGGCTACACCAGAGATCCCTTGGTGCCGAACGACATTGTGTTTTCAAAAAACGGCTGGAGAGTGGTTGGTTGCACATCAACATATTTCAGTGCCTGTCGATTTTGAGACACAAATGTCGAAGCCGATCTACTTTCATGATTGATGAAAAACTGAAAGGCAGAGGCTTTACAGGGGTTAATCAATTCATGTTCAGACTGTGTTTTAATGAATGAATGTAGCTTTGACCAAAGGAAAGTGTATGGCATTCCACGATTTTTACCGACTAAGTTCTCATGCGGTCATCACCAATGCTGTAGGGCAGGTTTTATTACTGAAAGCCAATTATGCTGATCAGGCTTGGGGTTTACCAGGTGGTGCATTAGACATGGGTGAAACCATGCATCAAGCGTTACTGCGAGAGTGCCAAGAAGAACTCAGTTGTGAGGTCCAAATTGATTATTTATCGGGTGTGTATTTTCATGCGGCAGTGACTTCACATGCGTTTATTTTTAGATGCCATTTGGCTGCATCGACCGAGATTAAGCTGAGCGATGAACATACGGCCTATGCATGGTTTGATTTAGATCAACTGTCTAAAGTGCAACGGATTCGTGTTGAAGACTGTTTAAATTATACAGGTACGGTACAGAGCCGAAGTTTTTAAGCACAGGGTTAATATTCCACGCAAGCGGAGTGAAGTCATATGTTGAATAAAACGTTAGGAACACTAAGCCATTCACTCTTGGGCGCTGTTTTGATCAGCACCTTAACTCAACTGGCTTATGCAGATACGGGGAGTTACTTTATACATAAGGACTGGGAACTTGCCTGTGATAATACGGGTATGTGCCGTGCGGCAGGCTATCAGAGTGATGCTCAGTTTGGTCAACCAGTATCTTTACTGATTTCTCGTCCCGCAGGTGCAGGCGGTGCAGTGCTTACCCAACTTCAGATAGAAGAAGACTTAGTGCAAAATATGGAGGCAAATCTGAGTGTTGGCGCTACTTCGTTGGGGAGAGTCACCTTTGATGCCCACAAAAGTACCGCAAAACTGTCCAGTGCTCAAAGTACGCAGTTGCTAAAGGCCTTAGTCGGTGCAGAAGATATTCGTCTCACGACCCAAGCACAGCAATGGCAAATTTCAACCGCAGGGGCAAATGCTGTTTTGCTCAAAATGGATGATATACAAAAGCGGGTAAATACACCGAATGCCATCTATCAAAAAGGCAATCAGTCTGAGCAAAATGTTTTACAACCCAAAGCCATCCCTAAAATTGGCATTACAGGATATCGACCTGCGGTTGCTAGCCACTTTGCCGTGGACAGTAAAAATGCCCATCAACTCTTTAAAAAGTTAAAAGCAAAAACAGATGAACAAGACTGTCCAAATCTCTATGAGGCGCGGTTTTTTGAGGATGATCGGGTTTCAGTCTATCCGCTGAATGTGGAACAAGTGGTGGTTCAAGTACCATGTTGGCGTGGGGCATACAATGAAGGTCTAGGCTACTGGGTCATGGACAAAGCCTTACAAAAGATTCAGCAGCAAGTTACCACATCAGGCTCAAGTTTTAGTGAGGCGCAAATTTTCTCAGAACAAAAAGGGCGGGGCATTGCTGACTGTGGTATTCGTTCTGAGTGGGCTTGGAATGGAAAGGCTTTTGTTCTCAGCTATCAGGCACAATCGCAGCAATGTAAAGGCTTTGCGGGTGGGGCATGGAACTTACCGACTTATGTGGCGATCGTTGCGCGAACGGATTAGGTCGCGCTTGTATTTAGTTTGAGAATAATGTCATCTAGTGGCTTAATACGTTTGACTTCATCCCATAAAGCTTTGGCTTCAGGATAATGTTTAGACATCATACCGAGCCATTGTTTATAGCGTCCGACCATATTCATTTCTTTTTTATACCCGCCGTTTAAGAAACGGATTTGTAAGCTTAGTAGCTCATTCCATGTCAGTAGAGGTGTATCAATATTTTGACGAATACACTGGGTCAAATCAGGTGTGGTCACGGCACCACGTCCAATCATCAAATCTTCACAGCCAGACTCTAAGCGACACTGTTTCGCGTCTGCATTATTCCAAATTTCACCATTGGCAATCACATTGATCTTTAAGGCTTCACGAATCGGGCGGAGTTGATCCCAAAAAGCGGGTGGCGTATAACCATCGGCTTTGGTCCGTGCATGCACGGTAACCCAAGCCGCACCTGCGTCTTCAATGGCATGAGCATTATCCAACATAAAATGTCGGTCCATATAGCCTAAGCGCATTTTCGCAGAAACAGGAATGTGCGCAGGAACCGCATCACGTACTGCTTTGACCAGTTCATGCACCACTTCTGGCTCATCTAAAAGCACCGAGCCACCACGGTGACGGTTCACGGTTTTGGCTGGACAACCAAAGTTCATATCAATGGCGGGTGCACCGAGTTTCACAGCACGGATGGCATTGGCAGCCAGCATTTCAGGATCATTACCTAAAAATTGAACATGCACGGGTGTTCCCGCTGCCGTTTTTCCGTCATGCAGTAATTCAGGGCAATACTGATGAAAAATATGATCAGGTAAGACCGAATTGGTCACACGGATAAACTCGGTCACACACCAATCGAAGCTACCCACAGACGTGAGCACATCACGCATGATTGGGTCAGTTAAGCCTTCCATCGGTGCAAGGATGAGTTTCACAGCGGTGTCACCAGTCAAATAGAAAAACGGTGTTATACGCAAATCCGATCACGCTGTCCAGTCTAATGCGTTTGGGTTAAATCGAAATAGTTTTGAATCTGTGTCTCCTCGACAAAGGCATCATCATGTGAAACTAAAATAACTGCCCCTGTAAAATCGCGAATAGCCTGTGCCAACAGTCGTCTTGAGTCGATGTCGAGATGATTTTCGGGTTCATCCAGTAACAGTAAGTCCACAGGCTGTGCTGCGAGACTGATACACAGTAAGGCAACTTTGAGTTGTTCACCGCCACTAAGTAGTGAGATGGGAAGCAGAGCCTTATCTCGTCGAATTCGAAGTTGCCCCAATTGATTCCGACACTCTTCATCAGACAAAGATGGATTTAATAATTGTAAATTGTGTACTGCATTCAGTTTTGGATTCAGCAGACTAAAGTTTTGATCTAAATATAACGATGCTCCTCGCTTGAAAATTTCTCCCGATTGAACATGACTATAATTTTGGATGGCACGAAGTAAAGTCGACTTACCTGAACCATTTTGGCCGCGCAGTTGGATTTTTTCTCCGTTATATAAGGCAAAAGAAATAGGCGAGATAGAGAGTGTGGTTAAAACCACCTCTTTTAAACGAAGAATTTCACCAGTTTGTTGAGGTTGAAAATGGAAATCAAACTTTTGTGACTTCATCTGTTCTAGCTGTTGCTGTTTGTTTTTGAGTTCGTCTTGCGCTTGTTCCTTTTGGCGAAGTTGTTGCTGCGCGACTCCCGATAGCGCTTGACTAGCACGTTCTTTTTTAAAGTCGAGCAGGATTTTGGCTTGAGAACCTGAGCTTCGTAATTTCTGCCCAGACTTTTGCCTTTTCTGGGCTTTCATGCGTTGTTCATGCTGTTGGACTTGTAATTGTTTAAGTTCGCGTTTCTCTTGCGAGATGTTGTGTAGTAACGCCTGCTGTTGTTGCTCTGCTTGTGACTGATACTCGGCATAGTTGCAACGGAAATGTTGCAAGCCAAAATCATTTAAAACATAGGTGTTGGGGATTTGATTTAACAATGTGCGGTCATGGCTAATGACTAAACAGCCCGCAGGATGTTGAAGGATTTTTTGGCTTAACCACACACGACTTTCATGATCTAAGTGATTACTGGGTTCATCAAGAAGTAAATAATGCTCAGTTTGTAAAAATAGGCGGCACAGTGCCAGTTTGGTTTTCTGACCTTCACTTAGTTGAGAAACCGAGCTGGATAAATCTGTAGGTAAGTTTGCACTTTTCAGTAATTTTAACCATTCAGAGGGTTGATGCCATGCATGTTCGACGCGATCATAGTCCTCAAAGCTCGCGGTATATTGCTCAATACGCTGAAAACTGGCATAGAGGTCTGAAACGTCAAGCGCCTCGGCAAGCGTACAGTTGCTTAAACGTTTGAGCTGACTTAAGTGGGAAAATGGCATATGCCAAATCACTTCGCCACTCGCATAATTGGGTCTGTGCGCTTGAGCGAGTAAGGACATTAATATTGATTTGCCTTGACCATTACGTCCGATCAGGGTTGAACATTGGGCAGCGGGCAATTCAAAGTTTAAATGCTGAAAAAGTGCTTCATGAGTAAATTGAACGCTTAGGTTTTTTACGGTACAGGCCTGTTGGGTCATTGAAGACTCCTTTATACAGGACATACAAAATAAATTTTTATATAGAAATATAGAGTAGTAAATAAGTTTATTTTGCACGTCAGAAAACAAATAAATTAGATTTGACGGAAAATAAGACTTACTTCATTGGCATTACTCTAAGTAGAAGGTAGAAGAAGGGAGGCGTAATAGTTTTGTCAGTATAACAGGTGGATGAAAAATAATCTATTTGCATTATTCTAATTATAAATTTAAGGATGATTTATCAATACTATAGGCTACCGGAGCTTCGTCATAGACGCATAAATCTTTCATAGACCGTGATTGATTGGGGAGAATTAGTCAATTATGGAGGGGATGAGTTTATCTACATTGTCATTGGCCAAAAGCATTGTGTTCTGTTTTAGTGTTATTTCGTATAGGCTCTATAATGTTAAATGGAATAAAATTTTGATCAAGTTTCTTTTATAATAAATGAAGATTTAGGATATTTAAAATAATGAAATTACTAAGCTTTATACTGTTATTTATTAGTAGCAGTTGTTTTGCTTTATCTGGTGACGAATTCGATCAACAGTATCGACATTTGAATGGTGAACTAAATAAAGCTGTAATTAATAATATGATCTATTCTAGAGATTATGATGATAAAGAGGTTCCACTTTCAGAACAATTGGAATCTAAAAGTAAGTGGTGTGATTTAACCAAAGCTAGAGTAAATTTATTGGATTTTGTGATTCAGAATTTCTCTGCTTATAAAGCATGGGGGAAGCAAAACAATCTTGATGATGATTCTAATTTGGATGATTTTAATAAGTTTCATAACAATCAGCAGAAATCATATATTGGCTGTCAGCTAAATCTGGAAGAATACCGATTAAAAATGTAATTAAATTATAAATACTAAGATGAGAGCTAGATGTTAATTTTAGAAAAACTAGAATTAACATCATCACTGTATACAGAATTTATTGCACAAGTTTTTATAAATCAATTAATTAAATTTTTATGGAAGCTCAGTTTGCCTAAGCTGGGCTTTTCTGTTGGGCCATTATGTTATACATCTACTTTTTGAGTAAAGTACTGTATCTTTAATAAAGCGAACTCAACGAAAAGACGTCATCGACCTAAAATCATTTCCAATACAAACTTAGATCCGATAAAACCGACAGCCAATAAAAAGAATCCAATTAAGGTAAAGCGAATCGCTTTTTGACCTCGCCAACCGAAACGGTAATGTCCGATGAGCAAAGCCCCATACACAAACCAAGAAATAATACTAAAAGCGGTCTTATGTGCCAGATGTTGGGCAAAAAAGTTGTCAATGGTAAAGAAACCAAACACCAACGCCACAGTCAGTAAAATAAAACCCGTTTTAATCAAGTCAAACAATAAAGATTCCATCGCTTGAAAAGAGGGCAGTAAGTTGACCCAAAAGCGTTTCTTTTGTTTGTTTTTTAACTCACGATCTTGGAACCATAAAATCACGGCTTGTATGGTCGCCATGAGTAGTACTGCATAGGCCGACAGCGATAAAATAATATGAATATCTAGGCCCAATGAGCGCTGTTCAATAAATTGAGTGGACTGACTAAAAGCAAAACCTAAAATGAGTCCTGTCGCGGCCACAGGAATGCCAATCAGGTTCAAAGCTAAAATTGGACGATAAGTACTATAGAGTAGACTGAGTAACAGCATGAGCCCCGATGTAAATGACATTAAGACGAAAACGTCATAATTTACTCCCATTGGCGTGAGCATGTCATGGTACAAAACGGTTGCATGTAACAATAGGCCTAAGCCTAAAATAATACCAATAAACCAATGGTTTGGATCACGTTTAGCCATTAATTTGATAAACAAATACCAAAAAGAGGTGGTATAGGCAACTAATGCTAAGATGGTATAAACCAAGGGCAGGCTAATCATGTCAAACCTTTTTCAGGATGATGAATATTCATTTATATAAATTCGGTGCGAACTACAGTATCCTATAGCATTCTATGCATAAATTTTCTATTTTAAGAAAGATTTTTTTGCAACTAGCAATTTTAAGCGGATTTTGCAATGTTTGATACCTTAACGGAACGACTCACGCAGAGTTTAAGAAATGTTACTGGCTCTGGGCAGCTAACCGAAGACAATATTAAAGATACCCTACGTGAAGTACGTATGGCACTTCTTGAAGCCGATGTTGCACTTCCTGTAACTCGTGAATTTATCGCGAAAGTTAAGGAAGAGGCGTTGGGTCAAGAAGTGATGACTCAATTATCGCCGGGCCAAGCATTTGTTAAAATCGTGCATGACGAATTAACAAAAATGATGGGCGAGGCCAATGAAAGCCTTGATCTTGCAGCAAAACCTCCTGTTGTGGTCCTACTTGCGGGCTTACAAGGTGCAGGTAAAACAACAACGGCTGCAAAACTAGCTCGCTTCTTACAAGAACGCCAAAAGAAAAAAGTAGCGATGGTGTCTGCCGACGTTTACCGTCCAGCAGCAATTAAACAGCTACAAACCGTTGCAGGTGAGGTCGGTGCGATTTTCTTTGAATCGAGTGCTGACGAAAAACCGATTACCATTGCAACGCGTGCAATTGAACAAGCCAAAATTCAGTTTGCGGATGTCTTGATTGTCGATACCGCAGGTCGTCTACACGTAGATGACGAAATGATGGACGAGATCAAAGAACTTCACGCGGCGATTAAGCCAACTGAAACTTTGTTCGTGGTCGATGCAATGACCGGTCAGGATGCGGCAAATACAGCCAAAGCCTTTAATGATGCATTACCATTAACGGGCGTGATTCTGACTAAAACTGATGGTGATGCACGTGGTGGTGCGGCGCTTTCAGTACGTGCCATCACAGGTAAGCCAATCAAATTCTTAGGTATGGGTGAAAAGCTCGATGCCTTAGAGCCATTCCATCCTGAACGTGTTGCACAGCGTATCTTAGGTATGGGTGACGTACTTTCTTTGGTCGAAGAGCTTGAACGTAAAGTCGACAAAGAAAAAGCCGAAAAAATGGCGAAAAAACTGCAAAAAGGTGGCAGCTTCAACTTTGAAGATATGCTAATGCAGTTTGAGCAAATGAATAAAATGGGCGGCATGATGGGCTTCTTGGATAAGCTACCTGGCATGAGTAATGCAGGGATCCAAGATGCGTTGGCACAAGCGAACCCTGAAAAGCAAGTGAAAAAGATGGAAGCGATTATCCAGTCGATGACCATCAAAGAACGTCGTAACCCAGACCTGATGAACCCAAGCCGTAAAAAGCGCATTGCAGCGGGCTGCGGTATGGATGTCGTTGAAGTCAATAAGTTGATTAAACAACATGCGCAAATGGCGAAAATGATGAAGAAATTTGCCAATCCATCAGGTATGGCAAAAATGATGAAATCATTAGGTGGCTTGCAAAAGCAATTTGGTGGCGGTGGTGCGGGACCATTGTTCGGTGGAAATGACAAGAAAAAATAAGTCAGCTTTCACAATAAGATGAGTAAAAAAGGCGCGTATGCGCCTTTTTTACGTCTGTAATCTATGCAACAAGAGGGTAGAGCTAGTTTCTTCAGTAACAAGGGGAATAACAAAAACGCACTGTTTATGGACTGAAAGTTGCGTAAAATTTATTCGTTTAAAACATTATAATAAGAAGCTAGAAAAATGAGTAAATCTAAACAACATATTTACATCGTGCATGGTTATCAGGGATCTCCCAATGATCATTGGTTTCCATGGCTAAGCCAAAAACTTACCCAGATAGATGCTCACTTGGCCGTTAAGCGTTTGGTATTGCCACATAGTAATACACCGAATTTTGAAGAGTGGCAGCAGGCTTTAGCTTTGCAAATGTCAACTTTGGATGAAAACACCATTATTGTTGCGCATAGTTTGGGGTGTTTGGCAACTTTACATTACTTGAGTATTCAACTGCGGGAACGTCGAATTAAAGCCATTTACTGTATTGCAGGATTTAAAGCCCCTGTGAAGGCTGTTCCTGAGCTAGATAGCTTTATTGCTCAAGCGAAGTTAGACAGTGGGGTGTTACATTCACATATTGCTTCGCGTGTGGTGATGTTTTCAAATAACGATCCTTTTGTTCCACCCCCTTTCGTTTTGACTTTTGGACACTTTTTAAGTGCTGAAGTTCAGGAGGTAAAACGTGCAGGACATTTTATGGGAGAGGATGGTTATATTGAGTTTGAGTTGCTACTTAATAATTTAAAGCCCCTATTACTGTCTCAGACTGCGATTTCGACTCAAAATTGATGCTGAATATAATATTGCAAGCCTTTGAGTAATAAATCATTTTCGATGCAAGGTGCATAATGCTCCAAATAACGTGCAAATATAGGAGCATCGCCACCAGTTAAAATCAGTTGACGTGGGGACTGCTGTAAAACCTTTTCAATGGTACTGACGAGACCAAGTAAAATTCCATGATGCACGGCGTCGATGGTATTACGACCGGGCCCAAGTTGATCAAAAGCTGCATCTGGAATTTTAATACCTTTGGTGTTTTGAATGAGTGAATCACGTTGTAGGTAAAGATTTGGTAAAATATATCCACCTAAGTGTTGTAACCCATCCGCCAAGTCAATGGTCAGCGCTGTACCACAGCTAATGACACAATAGTTCTGCCTAGCATCGCGTGCTACAGCCAGTACTTGTAGCCAACGGTCAATTCCGAGCTGTTCAGGTTTTTCATAGCCACACTGTAGACCCGCATAGCTCGCCTGTACTTGGGCAAAGGTGATGGGCACATTTAAGCTTTTTAGAAGCTTGTTGATTCGGTCGTTATTTTTTTTGTCCTGAACCGAAGAAACACCAATCTGTTGAATGTTCAAGTTTTTAAAATGTTGAATCAGTCCTAAAAGTAAGTCAGCAGGGGATTGTAAATGTAACTCAGCACCTTGTTCTATGATGCGATCTTCCTGCGTAATCCAATATTTCAGCCGCGTATTGCCAATATCTAACCATAGATTTTTCATGATAATCCTCGGTCTATTTAAATGACGGATGTTGGGCGCAAGCGGCCTTGGTAAAAGCATTCAACACCATTCGCGGTCTGAATTTGTACTGCACCATCATCTTGAATGCCTAAGAATATACCTTGAGATAGACCTTTCATATGCTCAAATTCAACCTGTTGCTGCATGAAGGCTGCATAATGGTTAAAACGTGAAGCTAAATTGGCACTATTATGAGAAAACCATAAGCCTGCTTGTTGAATCGCCAGATACAGTTCTGCCATTAAGTGAATTCGATCTGGTTGGGCTAAACCAAGCTGTTCAAGTGAACTGGTGGCTTGATCGAGCTGGGTATCTTCGACTTGGTTGATATTGATACCCACCCCAATGATCGCTTGGTGGCTTGACAGTGGTTCAACTAAAATTCCGCCCCATTTACCTTGAGCACTATAAAGGTCATTCGGCCATTTCACTTGCAGAGCAAGGCCTTGCAAACTCGGCATTTGCAAGATATTTAACGCAATTTCTAAAGCCAAGCGCCCATCTATAGGTGTTTTGGTCTGTAGCAATGTGCTTAAATAGATGTTTCCTTCAGGAGAAACCCATTGTCGTTGACGCTGTCCACGACCTTGAGTTTGTCGTGTACTGCAGACCAAAACGCTCTGAATTCCTTTTTGCGCAATTTCACGCACATCATCATTGGTGGATGTGGTAACTGGTTTAAGCAATAAAACTTCAGGAAGTTGCTGTGCTTCAGCGAGAAGCTGTTGTAATTGGCGTGTCTCTAAATCCATATGAATCTGAGAAAAGTGAAAAATGATCATGGAGTTAATCATATATTTACTGATTGGCGCAATCGCTGGTTTTGCTGCGGGGCTATTTGGGGTCGGTGGTGGACTCATTATCATCCCGATTTTATATGTGGTGTTTACTCATCTGAACTATGACCCGAGTGTCATTATGCATATAGCGGTTGGCACATCACTGGCCACGATTATTGTCACGTCAATGAGTTCAGTGAGTGCGCATCATAAACGTGGAGCCGTGTTGTGGCCTGTATTTCGTAATTTGGCCCCAGGTTTAGTCATGGGGGCTTTTTTAGGTGCGGGCATTGCAGATTATATGTCGGGACATGGCTTACAGCTGCTGATCGGTTTTTTTGCGGTGTGGGTGGCTTACAAAATGTTTAGTGGCGCACATGTTGAGGTCGATCCATCGCGTCAGTTACCTTCAACAGGACGACAGTTATTTGCTGGAGCAGGTATTGGTGTGGCTTCTGCGATTTTTGGCATTGGTGGTGGAAGTTTGACAGTGCCGTACTTAAACCGGCACGGGGTCGTTATGCAAAAAGCAGTGGCGACATCAGCCGCTTGTGGCTTACCTATTGCAGTAGCTGGTGCTTTGGGTTTTATGTGGTTTGGTCATCGAGCTGAGGTCAATGTACCGAATACCATTGGTTATATTCATGTCTATGCCTTTTTCGGGATTGCGGTCATGAGTTTTATCACCGCGAAGTTTGGTGCAAAAGTAGCGCACCATTTGTCGCCAGCGATGTTGAAAAAGTGTTTTGCGGGGTTATTAATTGTTGTTGGGCTATATTTTATTTATCAAGGTTTTAGTTCTTAAATAAGCGCGAAAATCTTGTCTAGCTTGATTTTCATTGGCATTATAGACGGTAAAATTGTCTGACAATGACATGGTGTTTACCGTTTAATCTCAGGTAAAACTTAAAAATAGGTCACTAAAGACCATGGATTGCATCTTATAAAAACAAGTTAGGAACAGTATGCAAGCACATGATACAGAGAGTTTGTCCGAACAAATTGCCAAGCACATCAGTGAACAAATTATTCGCGGTGAGTTGGTTGAAGGTGAGCGAATACAAGAATTACGTATTGCCGCAGAACTAGATGTGAGTCGTGGTTCTGTGCGTGAAGCTTTGTTATTGCTTGAACGCACCCATCTGATTGAAATTTATCCGCGCCGTGGCGCGATTGTCTCAGAAATGTCAGCCCAACAAGTGCGCGCATTGTTTGATACCAGCAGCCTACTTTTGGGGCAAATTGTGCAACGTATTGCGGAGACATGGCGTAGCTATGAAGCGGAACGTTTGCAATTGTTATTGGATGAATTGAGCAATCAGTTGAAACAAGGCAGTATCGAAAAATTTTATGATTTAATTTTTGAAGGATTGGCACGTCAGCATGAAATGGTGGGCAATCCTTATCTGATGAAGTTCTATCAAGAGCTATTACCCTCGATACGTCGAAGCTATTTTTTAACCTTAAATACTTCACGTAGAGAGTTACAAGAATCTTATGATTTATTTAAACTAGTGACTGATGCGGTTTTAATCAGAAAATCACAACAAGCTACTTTATTTATGGAAGATTTTTGTCGACACTTACGTAACTTGGTGTTGGAATCTCTGACCCGAATGAAACAAATTGAACTTGCGTGGGCGAGACGCTCACGACGTTAGTCAGGACATTATGCGTTTAAGCAGTTTAAAACTTTCCGGCTTCAAATCTTTTGCCGACAGTACTACATTACACTTTAAAGATAGCCGTACCGCTGTGGTTGGGCCGAATGGTTGTGGTAAATCCAATGTAATCGACGCGATCCGTTGGGTCATGGGTGAATCCAGTGCACGTCAGTTGCGTGGTGGCAGTATGCAGGATGTCATTTTTACAGGCACGGCAAAGCGCAAGCCTGTTAGTGTCGCAAGTGTAGAACTGCGTTTTGACAACACCTATGGCAAGTTAGGTGGCAGTTATAATGCCTATACTGAACTGGCAGTTAAGCGTCAGGTCAACCGAGATGGCAAGTCTGAATACTTTTTAAATGGCACCAAATGCCGTCGTCGGGATATTACTGATATATTCTTAGGCACAGGTTTAGGGCCGCGTTCTTATTCGATTATTGAACAGGGCATGATCAACCGTTTGGTTGATGCAAAACCTGAAGAAATGCGGGTTTTTATTGAGGAAGCCGCAGGAGTTTCACGTTATCAAGCACGTCGCCGTGAAACTTTATTGCATTTGGATCACACCACGCAAAACTTATCGCGTTTAGAAGATATTGCCTCTGAGTTAAGATCACAGTTAAAAACTTTAAAACGGCAGGCCGAAACCGCGATTCAGTACAAAACACTGGAAAGTCAAATTCGCACCATTAAAGTCGAAGTTTTATCTTTTCAATGCGAACAAAGCAGTCGTCTACAGCAAGAATATACGCTACACATGAATGATTTGGGCGATCAGTTCAAGTTAGTCCGTTCAGAGTTAACCACTTTAGAGCATGATTTGACTTCAACCAGTGAGCTATTTCAACGCCTGATTCAGCAGTCCACGCCTCTACAGAGTGAGTGGCAACAGGCAGAGAAAAAGCTGGCTGAGTTAAAAATGACTTTGGAACAAAAACAGAGCCTGTTCCAGCAAAATACGACGACTTTGGCACAGCTTAAACAGCAGAAGGCACAAACCAAAGAACGTATGCAGTTGATCGAGTTACAACTGGAAAGTTTGCACGAACAAAATGAGCTTCATACCGAACAGTTACAACAGCAAGAAAGTCAAAACCAACAGCAAAGCCAAGGCTTAACGGATTTAAAAGCACAGCAGCAACAATTGCTTCAACAGTTTGAACAAGTCAAAAGTTTGGTTGAAAAGCAACAGCAACAAAAAACGCAAATGTTGGCGCAAAGTGAACAGTTGGCCAAAAACATTTTACGTTTTGAACAACAAAAGCAAATTTTAGAGCAACAAGCGGCGCAAATTCAAAACCAAAGCCAGTTGGATGCGATAGACCAATTGTTGCATGCCAAGCAAGACGCCGAGGCACAGCAGTTACAACGTGAGCAAAGTATCATTGAGGTGCAGTTACAGCTGGATGATTTGCGTATTCAGCATCAAGCTGCTCAAACTGAGTTGAATCAGCACAAAGCAGATATACAGGTCTTAAGTGCAGAACAGAAACATCTAAAGCAGCTGTTGGTCAAAGTCAGCGCCTTAAAAAATAGTGATCATCCACAGTTGATGCACGTGCTGAAGCTTAAAGATGCGGCTAAAACCCATGCTGCACTGGTCGAAAAATTCTTAGCCAAATGGCTTTCAGCACATTGTTTGGAAAACAGCGATGTATTCACCGATGCGGTTGCACGTCAGTTAACGCCTCAGCCACATGTTGAACTGATCGAAATTGCAGGTTGTGATAGCCTAGCCAGTTGGATTGAATCACCGCAGTCCTCTTTGTGGCAGCAGGTGGGGGTGACCACCAACTTAAAACAAGCCCTCGCTTTGCAAAAGCAATTGAAAGATGGTCAGTCTCTTCTAAGTTTAGACGGTTATCATGTTGGTGTGGACTGGGTGATTGGTTTGGATTATGACGAAGCGAGCCAAGCTGGACAGGGGGCGCTCAGTCATCGAATTCGTTTAGATGAAATTGAACAGAGTCTTGCTGAAAAAACAGGACTTCTGACTCAGCTTGAAACGAAAACCACAGAACTTCGTACTCAAGTTCAAGCAGTAGATGAGCAGTTAAAAGCGGATCAACAGCTATTGAAAAAAGAAGTTCAGGCAACCCAGCAGATTGACTTGAATATCGCCAAAGTACAAAGTACCAACCAAGCCTTTGAAGTGCAAAAACAACAATTGGCCAATCAATTGGCACAGTTAGACAGTCAACTCGAAGAAGATGCCATGCAAAAAGATGATTTGGAGATTGATCTGCATGCATTGAATATTAAGCTTGAGCAAAACTTGCCTAACTACAAAACCATGCAGTTCCAAGTGGAGTCTTTGACTGAGCAACTGGATGATAGCCAGCAGCAGGCACAGCAGGTTTGGCAAGCACTTGAAATGGTACGTCGTCAGGCAGTGCAAACCACACAGCAGATTGAACTGTTAGAAAAAGACCGTACTTTTTTAAAAGCACAGTATCAGCAAATTTTGTCGCAGATGGAACAGGCCAAAAAGTTTATTGACCCTGTACAACTGGAGCTGCCTGCCTTAGAAAGCCAGTTTAGTGAACAAGCACAGATCACTGAAAAGCTACAAAAAACATGGTCTGAATGGCAAGTTGAGCTGAATGCGGTGCAAGAGCGTCAGCAGAGTTTGACCGAACAACGTCATCAGCATCAGCAACAAGATGAAAAGCTGAGAACTCAGTTAGAAGAAAAACGTTTGGCGTGGCAAGCTGCAAAGTCAGACTTACAACATTATTCTGAACAGCTGAAAGAGATGAATGTTGAAGCTATTGAGGGTTTGAACATTGAGATCAGTAGCCATCAACAAGTTCTAGAAAAAGCACAGCAGCAGTTTGAGAAATTGGGTGCAGTGAATTTGGCAGCTTCAGAAGAATATGAAGAAGTGTCTAAACGTTTTGAAGAATTGAGTCATCAAATTCAAGATTTGGAAAATACCGTTGAACAGTTGCGTGCTGCAATGAAAAGTATTGACCAAGAAACCCGTAAACTGTTTATGACTACTTTTGATCGGGTCAATGCTGAACTGCAAGATTTGTTCC
The DNA here is from genome assembly GCF_008980265.1 of Acinetobacter sp. TUM15064. Taxonomy (NCBI): domain Bacteria; kingdom Pseudomonadati; phylum Pseudomonadota; class Gammaproteobacteria; order Moraxellales; family Moraxellaceae; genus Acinetobacter; species Acinetobacter sp. TUM15064. The sequence continues at coordinate 21,721 of NZ_BKFU01000032.1, forward strand.
CGAAAGTGTTTAATGGTGGGGAGGCGAGTCTAACTTTAGAAGATGACTGGCAGTCTGGGGTAAAACTGATGGCCCGTCCACCGGGCAAACGCAACAGCTCATTGGCACTACTTTCAGGCGGAGAAAAAGCCCTGACAGCATTGGCCTTGGTGTTTGCGATTTTCCGTCTTAATCCATCGCCATTTTGTGTTTTGGATGAAGTTGATGCGCCTCTGGATGATGCAAACGTGGGAAGATTTTGTAATCTTGTAAAAGAGCTTTCTGAACAGGTGCAATTCATTTACATTACCCATAATAAACTCGCAATGACGATGGCGACCGACTTGTTAGGTGTTACGATGCCTGAACCGGGAACATCAAAATTAGTGACTGTAAATTTAGAACAGGCAAAAGAATACGGTTTAGTCGCGGAGGCCTAATAAGATGGAATACACAACAATTATTGGTATCGTCATAGCAGTGATTATTATGCTGCTTGGCATCAGAATGATTTTCCGAAAGCCGACAGATGCCGCACCATCGCTAGATTCGACTTTGCATATTGATGAAGATAGTCAAAAACCGATTATTCCACGTCATGTCCGTGACCAACTGCAAACGGTGGTCGTGGAACCTGCAGAGCGTAAAGAGCCGATTTTAAGTGATGCTCCAGTCGATGCAACAATAGCGGGAAAAGCTGAACCAAAGGCTTTAGATGCAGATAGTGTAGTCGAGAATACTGATGCTGAACCAAGTTTAGTGGCATCAGCTGACATAGAAAATAAAGCAGTAGACTCAGCCACTCCTGAAAATACTGCAACAGAATCAACGACTGAAAGTACAACCTCAGCGCTTGTCGATGACCAAGCGAGGGCCGATAAAACTGAATTTAGTTTAAATGCTAACGTCGAAAAAGCCGAAATTTCAGAGTTTGACGATGAAAGTAGTATTTTAGATGCACATTTGTATGAGCAAAAAATTGTTGATGATGAAAGTGCCTTAGCCACAGCAGAATCGTTTATTGCCCTGAATGTTTATCCTGAACGTCGTGCATTGTCTGGTGAGAAAACCTTAAAAGTTTTAATGAAGTATGGCCTACGTTTTGGCGAAATGTCATGTTTCCATCGCTATAACGAAGATGGAACCAAGTTGCTGTTCTCTGTGTTGCAAATTACCGATACAGGTATGGATGGTTTTGACTTGGAAAATTTGTCGACCGATCCAATTAAAGGCTTGGCCTTTTTCTTGGCCTTACCACACCGCGATGTCCAAAATGCCTTTGACACCATGGACAGTATTTCACGTTTGATTGGCCGTGAAATAGATGGAACAGTTTATGACCAAAATAATCAAGAGTTCACGCCCCAACTGCGTGAGCATTGGCGCCACTTGGCGATTGATTACCGTGCTGGACAAGCAATCGACGCTTAATCTGATTGAAAGGAACGATAACGATTTCTATAATAGACAGCAGAAATACAATTTTTAGGGCGGAACAAAGACCGCCCTTTTTTATGGTGAAATTATGACTCAAACTTCGACTGTCGTTGCGCAAATGCGTCAACTGATCCAAATTTTGGCACAGCATAATCATGCTTATTATGTGATGGATCAGCCGACCATTTTAGACAGTGAATATGATCAGCTTTTTCATCAATTGAAAGCTTTAGAAGAACAACACCCTGAGTGTATTCAGCCAGATAGCCCGATCAATAAAGTGGGTGCTAAACCTTTGGCGAAGTTTACGAGCGTGACGCATGTGGTACCGATGCTGTCCTTGGGTAATGTGTTTAATCAAGAAGAACTCTTTGCCTTTGCGCGCCGTGCAGAAGAACGTTTGCCGAATCAAACGATTCAATACGATGTCGAACTGAAGTTTGATGGTCTTGCCATTTCACTGTGGTATGAACAGGGGGTGTTAGTTCGTGGGGTGACGCGTGGTGATGGTGAGACAGGGGAAGACATTACCCAAAACGTCAAAACCATTCGTAACTTGCCGAAGGTGTTGAGCACAGATCAGGGCGAAGTACCTACATTACTAGAAGTTCGTGGCGAAGTCTTGATGCCTAAAGCAGGCTTTGAAAAGCTCAATGCAGAAAATGAAGCCAAAGGTGAAAAGACTTTTGCCAATCCACGGAATGCCGCAGCGGGAAGTCTACGTCAGTTAGACCCGAACATTGCGGCTGCACGTCCACTTGCATTTTATGCTTATGGTATTGCACAGTGTGAACCCAATCATGGGCAAAATACCATGTCGGAAAGTCTAGAATGGTTGCAACAGTTTGGTTTTGCAGTCGGTGAGCGTCATTTTGTCTGCGATAGCATTCAAGAAGTTCAAGCTGTTTATGAGCAAATCAATGCGGAACGACCACAATTGAGTGTGGAAATTGACGGCATGGTGATTAAGGTCAACAGCCTCAAACAACAGCAACAGTTGGGCTTTTTAAGTCGAGAACCGCGTTGGGCAACTGCGTATAAATTCCCTGCAGTGGCTGCGCTTACCACGGTTGAACATATTGACTGGCAAGTGGGGCGTACAGGTACACTGACCCCTGTGGCGCGGTTGAATCCTGTCGCTGTGGGTGGTGTGACCGTTTCAAATGTGACCTTGCATAATATTGGGGAAATTCACCGCCTAGATGTGCGAATTGGCGATACTGTCAGTGTTTACCGTAGTGGTGATGTGATTCCCAAAGTGGAAAAAGTGTGGCCTGAGTTCCGCCCTGTTGATGCCACTGAAGTTGAACTCCCGAGCCAATGTCCCGTGTGTGAATCGCCTGTGGTAATGCCCGAAGGTGAAGCTTTAGCACGTTGCTCTGGTGGTTTGTATTGTGCTGCACAGCGTATTGAGGCTATTCGCCACTTCGTATCCCGTAAAGCGCTTGATATTGAAGGTTTGGGAGATCGTTGGGTCGAATCACTGTTACATCTTGATTTGCTTAAAGATGTGGCCGATATTTATCACCTACATGAGCACCGAGAAAAGCTATTAACCATTGAAAAAATGGGTGAGAAGTCCGTTCAGAACTTGATTGATTCGATTGAAAATAGCAAGAAAACGACTTTGGCTGCATTTATTTATGCGCTGGGGATTCGTGGGGTAGGTGAAACCACAGCGCGTATGTTGGCCAATACTTTCCAAACTTTAGATGCGTTACGTGTCGCAGACATTGAAGCTTTAAAGAAAACTCCAGATGTGGGGGATATCACGGCGGAGTGGATTGTCGACTTTTTTCAAGCACCGCATAACCTTGAAGTTTTGGACCGATTATTGGCGGCAGGTATTCACTGGGACGCGCCTGTGGCACCAAGTCGCCAACCTTTAAATGGTGAAAGTTGGGTCGTGACAGGGACACTCAGTACGATGGGGCGTGATGAAGCAACACAGCTCTTGCAAGCACTAGGCGCACGTGTCAGTGGTAGTGTGTCGAGTAAAACCAAGTGTGTCGTTGCAGGTGAAAAAGCTGGTTCAAAGCTGGATAAAGCGGAGAAGCTTGGGATTGCTGTGATCAATGAAGCTGAGTTTATTCAACTAATGAAAGATTATGGTCAGTTAGAGGCTTAGATTTTTGATTTGGATCAAAAATATACTGTCTAGATAACTCCGTTCAGTTAAAGCATGACTAAAATGACTTTTAATGATGAGGGATTCATGGCGGAGTCTTACATATTCGCATCAAATGCTTGAAGTTCGTATGTTACTTTGGATTAGCCCAAAGTAACCAAAGGCATGAGTCATCAGCAAAACTCGTTCATTGCTATCAATGAGTAAAATTGTCGCAGAAACATTTTTTTCTCATGTAGTGTTGTCTCGAACAGTTGCTGATGACATTTCGTGTATCCCATACCTTCATTAATTTAGAAAAAGCATAGTGCTTGTCAGCTATGACGTTGACGAGCACTATGCTTTTTATTTATTTTCAAGGAATATATTGCTTGATTACACCGTCATCGAGCAATTGTTGAAAGTGCTCAACGAGACTCTCTTTGACATCTCGGTACTTTAAGCCCAATTCTTTTTGGCTCTTGTTCGCATCAAAATAAATCGGATAACCCATATTTAACTCAACAAACTCGCGGCTAAAGCCAATGAATGGACCAATCACCTTAAAGGCTGCTTTGGGCAGTTCATTTCGTGGAAATGGAAATTTCCAACCAAAATGAGCTTTAAGCAATTGACCGATTTCAAGCAGACTTAAAGTTCCACCACTGACGATGTAACGACCTGTTGCTTTTGGGTTGAATGCTGCTTGTAAGTGCGCTTCAGCAACATCTTGAACATCGACCACACCATTCCACATGGGTGGGACACCTGCTAAAGTCAAGCCATTGGTAAACTGTTGTAAGACCTCAATCGAACCTGACTGTGTATTTGGTGTCAATGAACGACCAAAGACCAACGCAGGGTTAATGCAGACCAACTGCCAACGATCTTGTGCCTCAGCCATTGCCCAAGCTTTACGCTCAGCCATCACTTTAGAATATGGATAAGGCTGATGGGTCTCAGAACTACTGGTGTTCCAGTGACTTTCATCAAAAGTATTATGGTCCGTTTTTAAAATATCAATCGCATCACCATAGGTCGATGCAATACTCGAAGTAACAATGACACGTTTAACTGACTCGGTTTCATTGACGGTGTTTAAGACATTTTCTGTACCCAAAACAGCAGGTTCAATGATGTCTTTCACTGCATCTTTATAGTTGGTGACGACGAAAGGAGAGGCCATATGAAAGACAATTTCACAACCTTGCATCGCTTCTTTAAAGGAATTGGGTTCGAGTAAATTGGCTTTAAATAGTTTCAGTGTTCCTGCACTGCTTTCTGCAATTTGAGATAAATGTGCGAAGCTTTGGGTTTTGTTCAGGTCACGTACAGTGGCATGAACGGTATAACCTTGGGCTAATAATTTTTGAATCACCCAACTGGCAATATAACCCGATGCACCTGTGACCAGTACAGGCGCTTGTGTTGCTAAATTTGTCATAGATCAACCGTTGTTGTTTTAAGTATAGGCTTAGTGTAAACGTGAATGCAGGGAAAGTCTTTGCTTCAGTACCGAACTGATGACTGACTTATTCGTTATTTTACGATAGTTCACTCAATTTAATTCAATATATATAGGGTTTATTGAAAAAATCCTAAATTTATATTTTAGATCAAATAAATAAGTCAAACGAGAAAATTCAATTAATAATTATTTACATTGTGTATATAATAATCATTATCATTTAGTTTAAGCGTTGTTTCAAATGAAAACCTTTTCAAAAAAAATTCTTGCAAGTTCTGTTGGTATTTTAATGATGGGAGGTGGCTGTTTTCAGCTTGCCTTTGCTGAGGAAGAGGTTTCGATTTTACCTGCCTTAAAATCAGAAGCGCAGGTACAACAACAAAACTATGCAGATGGTAAGTTAGCCAAAGAAGCTAAATTAGGCGCCTTGGGTAATAAGTCTGTCATTGATACCCCTTTTAGTGTCACGACATATACTGCAAAAACAATTTCTGATAATCAAGCTGCGACGGTTTCTGAAGTTCTTAAAAATGATCCAAGTATTCGTGAAACGACCAATTCAGGTCATTTAAATGAAAACATTCAGATCCGTGGTTTTTCTGTAGGTTTTGAAGACTACAACATTAATGGTCTATATGGCATGGCGCCAACTGGACGTATTCCAACAGATATTATTGATTCAGTCACTGTACTTAAAGGTCCTAATGCTTTAGTGGCGGGCATGGCACCAGCTGGGAGTGTTGGTGGTGTGGTCATGGCGCAAACAAAGCGCGCTAATCAAGATCTGACACGTGTAAGTGCAAGCTATGAAGACGATGGTTACTATAAATCAGGCTTTGATGTTGCAAGACGTTTAGGTAATAACAAGGAATTTGGTGTACGTGTTGGTGGCTCTTATGGGCAAGGTGAACATATCATTGATGGGATGGATGATACAAATTCAACAGGGGTCGTGGCACTTGACTATACAACGGATAAGTTAAAACTAAACTTTGACGCTTATGCGGTACGAGATAAGCGTGATAATGGTTCACCTGTTATGGTAAGTATGGGTACAATCAAACAGGTTATTGCGGCTCCGAGTGGGGATAGTAATTTCTTCCCAAACATTCACGGTGAGCAAAGTAGTCAATACTTAGGAGTATCAGGCGAATATAAATTTAGCCCTGATTTAAAAGTATTTGGGGGAGCAGGATATACAGAAAAAGAATATTCTGGACATATTTTTGGCACACGGATGATTGTGCAAAATGCGACTACAGGTGCCGCAAGTTCACAGTATTATCGAGTGGGTTATCAAGAACATGCTGTCGCAGCTAATCTTGGGCTAGAAGGTAAGTTTGATACAGGTGCCATCCAACATACACTTGGCTTACGCGCAGATTATCTGACACGTAATTATTGGCAACATTCAGCAGCAACATCAAATGCGTTTAATACTAACCTTTATAACCCAATTGTAGATGCATCTGAACAAATGCCTACGTCATATCCAACTATTGTACCTTATGCCGATAACCGCTATGTCAGCTATACATTAACTGATCAAATGTCGATGTTAGACGATAAATTACAAGTCATTTTAGGTGCTCGGTACCAAGATATTGACACGAAAAATTTATATAAAAAGACGAAATATTCATCAGATAAACTTTCCCCAAGCTTAGGTCTCGTCGTTAAACCATTTGGTGAGGACCTATCTTTCTATGCAAGTTATGTCGAAGGACTATCTGAAGGGGTAACAGTTTCAGATATTACCTATCCAACTGCAACAAATAAGGGGGAGACATTAGCCCCTTATCAAACCAAGCAATATGAACTAGGGACTAAATACCAAGTGGGTTCTTGGCTCAATACTTTAGCGCTTTACCAAATTGAAAAGCCTGAGGTTTATCAGGACACTGTAACTAAGGCTGTTAAAGATGATGCTGAGACACGGTCTCGTGGTATCGAGTTTTCAACAGCGGGACAGCTAACAGAAGATTTAAGTTTGATGGCGAACTTAGCTTATATTGATGCTGAATATGTTAAATCGGGGACAGCATCTCAAGTAGGTAATACTGTAATTGGTACACCTGATTTTACTGCTGGTTTGGGTATGGACTATAAAATTCCTGTCGTTGACGGTTTGAGTGTAAATGCTCGTGCATCTTATGTGAGTGAACAATACTTAAATACGGATAATAGTTTAGAGTTGCCTGATTACACGATTTTGGACTTAGGTGCAAAATATGCGACAAAAATTGGTGGTGTAAATACAACATTTAGAGCTAATGTAAATAACTTAACCGATGAAAAATATTGGTCAGGAGTCTTTGGTAGTAACTATGCCATTTTAGGTGCTGGTCGTACCTATAAACTTGGTGTCACTTTCGATTTCTAATTTTTATGATCAGCCCATTGCGATGCAGTGGGCTTTTTTATGTCTGAATGCTGCCTCATTTAAGTTGAAAGCAATGATTAAATTTCTCGGTTTACTCCTGTGCTGTAGTGGTTGTGTCCTGCTGTATTTGACCCATGCTAATCAAACTGTACTCAAGCAGACTGTAGCGAAAAAGTACCGCTGGGTCGGGCTTACAGGTCTTGTTTTGGCATTGGTTCTTTTACTGTCGGTATTACCAAAACTGGTAGCAGTGTTGATGTGGTTACTGATTCCATTGGTGTTGTGGTCAGCACTACCATTTCTTCCTTTATTACATGGGGCTTTGACGCATGACGTTGCTACGCGATCAAAAGATACAACCTGACTGGTGGACGAAAAGCTTTGCGGGTGCAGTTCTTGGACTTAGTCTAGCTTTCGCTTTAGCTGCATTAATCACGATGTGGGGACTTCAATCTGAGCATCGTGGCCTTGCGCCGCAGTTAGGGATGTGGTCGATTCCGTGGATTTGGTTACCACTCTTTTTCGTGGCCTATTTTATTCCACGTGGTTGGCAGTCTATTGTAATTTATATGTTTTTCAATGTCGTGGCTTACGCACTTGTGTTTTGGCTTAGAGGAGAATAGGGTATGAAGGTACGTACAGATATTCTCCGACTTGCCAAAGAGTTACATACATGGGTCGGGATTTGCGCGGGTATTCTCTTGTTCATCTGCTTTTTTGCAGGTGGGCTAAGTATGTTCCAGCATGATTTGAGTAAGTGGGCAACACCACCACAACAAAGTTTACATACGGTTGAATTGCATCAGTATAATGACTTGGTATCCCAGGTGCAGCAGCGCTATCCTGAAGCGCAAAAAAGCTTTCAGATCAATTTAAACTCTAAAGAGTTTCATTATGCCCCGATCCAGTGGCAACCTGCGCAAAGTCAAGTGCATGATGATCATGACTTTGATACCGATCAAAGTGCAATGTTAGCGACACTGAAACCAGATGGCACTTTACAGGTTGAACAGGAAAACCTATCCAAACTGGGTTGGTTGATTGAACAACTACACGAAACAGCAGGCATTCCAGGGATGCTTGGGCACCATACACTCGGTGTTTATGTGATGGGTGTGGTATCCGTCTTATATTTTTTGGCGTTGATGACAGGTTTGATCGTCCTCTTGCCAACGTTGGTCAAAGACTATTTTGCGATACGGCAAGGCAAGAACAAAAAACGCTTTTGGCTTGATGCACACAATGTGATTGGCATTACCAGTTTACCGTTTCATATTTTGATTAGTGTAACGGTGATTGTTTTTGCATTTCATGATCTCTTTTATGATGGTCTGGGGCAGTTGGTCAGCAAAGGCAAACCATTGTTTGAACGTCCCGCTGCGGTGCAGATTGCAGATCCAGTTCCTCCATTGGATGTTGAAAAAATACTCTTACAGGTCCAGCAACAAGCACAGGGCTATGAGGTTTCGTCTGTAAGTTTTAACAATCTAGACCAACCCGCGAAGGCATCGGCACGCGTCAGTTTATACAGTCCTGACCAGATGTTACGCGGTGACAACTTCGATGTGATGTTTTTCAATCCTTATCAGCCCGCACCTTATAGTACGGCCAATTTAAATACGCAGAGTTCAGGTCTAGATCAACTGATTCGATCTATGTTCAGTTTGCACTTTGGCAACTATGGCGGAGATTTTACTCGGTGGTTGTATTTGGCTTTGGGGATGGGGGGGGCATTTTTATTTTATTCAGGCAATATTCTATGGATTGAATCGCGTGTAAAGCGACAAAAAAATCCGAATTTAGCACCACCTGCACAGCGCAAGGATGTGCAATTCATTGCAAACTTAACCATAGGGTCATGTTTAGGAACAGTCCTTGGCATTTTTATGAGTATGTTGATTGGGCGTTGGGCTTATGTCCTCAGTCCTGAACTACACAGCATCAATGCATGGTTTATGTATATCTATTATGCAATTTTTATCTTTAGCCTCATTCTTAGTTTTGTACTTGGTGCTGCAAGGGCTTTGCCTACATTGTTACTCTTTATTGCAGTGACTTTATTGCTGTTGCCTTTAACCTCAATGCTTGCTTTGCTGTTGCCCGGGATTGGTTTATGGTCATCTTTTTCCTATTTATGGTGGATTGATGTATTTTCCATTCTTTTTGCGGGGCTATTTTTACGGTTTTATCGTCAAGCACAAGCGCGTGTACAGTCCGCAGAAGTAGGTTCAATTTGGTCTGTTGCTTCATCCAAGTGAGTCTTTTTCAATGTGTTTGATGGTTGAAATAAGAAGCATTTTTAATGGTTACAAAATAAAGCAGAGGGCTATTTAAGCTGAAAAAGCCTTTGCAAAAGGGATGAAGTTTTGCAAAGGCTTATTTTATAACTATTATTTTGATAATTCATACTGCAAATGCGTATGTTTCTCATTTTAATTTTATAAAAATCATAAACTTACATAATTTAGGTTTTGCAAAGTGAATTAAATGTGTCCATAATGGTTGCATTAAAGATTGGAGATTTTGAAATGCGTGGCAATCCTGAAGTCGTAGACTACTTAAATATGTTGATCGGTGGAGAATTGGCTGCACGCGATCAATATCTGATTCATTCACGTATGTATGAAGATTGGGGCTTAAGCAAAATCTTTGAACGTATTGATCATGAAATGCAAGAAGAAGCACAACATGCGGATGCGATTATTCGCCGGGTTTTGTTTTTGGAAGGCACACCGAATATGCAACGTGATGACGTTGAAATTGGTGAAGATGTGGTTTCATGCTTAAAAGCCGATTTAAAGCTCGAATATCATGTACGTGAAAAATTAGCGCAAGGCGTAAAATTGTGTGAAGAAAAGGGTGATTACATTACCCGTGACATGTTACGTCAACAAATGTCAGATACTGAAGAAGACCATACTTATTGGTTAGAAAAACAATTACGTTTAATCGAGTTGATTGGTCTACAAAACTATATTCAGTCTCAGATGTAAGAGATGCGAGCCATTTTATGTAAAGATGGCAGTTGCATTTATATGGTAAGAAATCAAAAAGCCTTCGAATCAATGTTCGAAGGCTTTTTTGTAGGGGTTATTTTTTAGAGAACTTTTGAATATCTGCCAATACTTGTCCCGCATGGGTTTGGGTATTCACACTGCTGTAGTGATAGACCACCGTACCTTGTGGGTCGATCAGAAAGGTTTCACGTTTCGCAATTTTAGCGATACCTAAGTTCCGTACGATGCCGAGCTGATTGGCCAGTCGATGATTGTTATCAGCCAAAATAGGGAAATTCAGCCCTAACTTTTTCGAAAATTTTTGATGTGACTGTACGTCATCCAGACTTACGCCTAAAACCACGGCATTATTTTTTGCTAAATTGTGGGTAGAGTGCTTTGAACTGATTGGCCTCTTGTGTGCAACCTGGTGAGTCATCTTTCGGATAAAAATAGAGAACGACCCACTTGCCTTGATATTGTTTGAGCTCATGCCATTTGGCATTTTGATCTTGTAACTTAAAACTCGGAGCTGGCTTACCCACCCACTGCTTTTGCTCTGATGAAGCGCTTGAAAAAGCCGGTGCTGCATAAGTGGCACTACTGATGGCACAGAAACTACCCAGCGAAATTAAGCTAATCGTTGCCATTTGCATTATTTTCATGATGTAGGCTGTCCTGAAAAGTATTGACTTGATCTTAGCAAATTTTAAGGCGCTAAAATGCTGATATTCTCAGATCCAACTCTGAACTTCTTCAGCTCGATTTAGTGCTTATTCAAAAGGCTTGCTTTGCAATGGAGTCTGAGGTTTCATACTGTTTGAAATTTACAGTTTTAGAGTCGGCATTGAATCAACGTATTTTACTCATCACAGGCTGGGGTGGTGGGACCAAGTTACTACAACCTTTGGCTCATGCTTTGCAACACCAAGGGCATACGGTTGAGCTGATCAATATTTTTAATGGATTGGACGCACAGGTGTTGCAGCAACATGCTGAACAAGCCAAAGACTTTGATGTCATGATCGGTTGGTCTTTGGGGGGGCAACTGGCGACTTTATTGGTTGAGGCTGTTGAACAGCAGTATCAACAGCAAAAAGTATTAATCACTTTGGCTTCAAATCCGTGCTTTGTGGCGTATGAAAATTGGCAAACTGCAATGAGTCCAGCGACATTTCAAAGTTTTAAACAATCCTTCGAAGCAGACGCGATTGCAACATTAAAGAAATTTGGATTTATGGTGTGCCAAGGGACGGCAACCACCAAGCAAGATTTTTTGCAGTTGCAAAGTTTGATTCAGCCTCAGTCTTTAGATCTATTAAAACAGGGACTCAATTGTTTAGAGTATTTAAATACGGTTGAGATCTTACAAAATTATACGGGGCATCAACTCCATCTGCTAGCTAAACAAGACTTTTTAGTTAGCTACAAAGTTTTGTATAATTTAAAAGCTTTAGGTGCAAATTTTTTAGATACGATGCTTTTAAGTGGTTCACATGGACTTCCAGTTTTCCATGTCGATGAACTAACTGACCAAATCTGCCAATATCTACAAAAATTGGATGAAACAATTCGCTGAGTGGTGAATATCGCAATTTCTTTTTGATGCGCGCAGGTTTAAGATCAGTCAAAATGAAATTTTGCTGTAACTGTAGTCGATATGGAGTTAAGGATGACTAAGATCAATGCCAAATTGGATGCTGAGTTGGATGACTTAGCATTTGATCGAGAACATATTTGGCACCCTTATACTTCGATGACCAATCCGCTTCCCACCTTTAAAGTCAAAAAAGCCTTCGGTTCAACCATTGAACTAGAGGATGGTCGTCAGTTGATTGATGGCATGTCTTCGTGGTGGTGTACCATACATGGCTATAATCATCCTGAACTGAATCAGGCTGTGACGGATCAACTGCAAAACATGTCGCATATTATGTTTGGTGGTTTTATTCATGCTCCCGCCATTCAACTGGGCAAATTACTGTTGCAAATCACCCCGCCAAGTTTAGATAAAATTTTCTATGCAGACTCAGGTTCTGTTGCAGTTGAAGTGGCGTTAAAGATGGCAGTTCAGTATTGGACGTCGCTTGGGAAACAAAACAAAACCAATTTTGTCACCCCGCGCTCGGGCTACCACGGTGACACGTGGAATGCGATGTCGGTCTGTGACCCTGTCACAGGGATGCATCAAATTTTTGGCTCAAGCTTACCCAACCGTATTTTTGTTCCTGCACCGCAAGTTGCCTTTGATGCAACGTGGGATCAAGAGGACATTCGGGAACTTGAAACTACCTTAGCAACACAGCATGAAAGTATCGCCGCGCTGATTATTGAGCCGATTGTTCAGGGTGCAGGCGGGATGCGTTTTTATCATCCTGAGTATTTACGACAGGCCAAATTGCTCTGTGAAAAATATGGTGTTTTACTGATTTTTGATGAAATTGCGACGGGTTTTGGACGTACGGGGAAACTCTTTGCTTGGGAGCATGCACAGGTCGAACCTGACATTATGTGTATTGGTAAAGGTTTGACAGGCGGCTATATGACTTTGTCTGCAACCTTAACCACAAAGCATATTGCTGAAACCATCAGTCGAGGCGAAGCGGGTGTGTTTATGCACGGCCCAACGTTTATGGCCAATCCCTTGGCGTGTGCGGTGGCGGCGAAAAGTACAGAACTCCTCATCTTACAAGATTGGCAAAGCAATATTCAACGCATCGAAACACAACTTCGTACCGCTTTGACACCTTTACAGTCACTTGAATATGTCCATGACGTTCGTGTACTGGGGGCCATCGGTGTAGTTGAACTGACGTTTAATGTGGATATGAAGACCTTACAACAGGAGTTTGTCCGCCGGGGTATTTGGGTGCGACCATTTGGAAAACTGGTTTATGTGATGCCCCCTTATGTGATTACTCCACAGGAACTCAAAACCTTGCTTGAGCAACTGGTTGAAGTCGTCGTACAGATGCAGGAGTCTGTTGTATGAAGCATATAGAGCATTTTGCAGCACAACTGGATGTGCTTAAACAGCAAGGCAATTTGCGTCAGTTTACATCCAATGTGCAGCAGGGGCGGATGATTCGAATCCATGATCATGAGATGTTGAATTTGGCATCGAATGATTATCTAGGATTGGCTGCAAATATCGAATTACGAGAGCAGTTTTTCGATGAAACACCGAATGCTCAGCGCTGGATGAGTTCAGCTTCTTCACGTTTATTGACGGGTAATTTTCCTGAATATGAACAGTTTGAGAGCAGTCTGAGTCAGGCTTTTCATGGTCGAGCGGCCTTGGTATTCAACAGCGGCTATCACATGAATATTGGTATTTTACCTGCACTAGCGGACAGTAAAACCCTAATTCTGGCTGATAAATTAATCCATGCCAGCATGATTGATGGTATCCGTTTATCGACAGCGAAGTTGGTACGTTATCGCCATAATGACTTGGCGCATTTAACCCAACTTTTGCAGAAGTATCATGCCGATGATGCTTTTGAGCGAATCATTGTGGTGACTGAGTCCATTTTTAGTATGGATGGTGATGAAACCGATTTGGCTGAACTGGTCCGCATCAAAAAACAGTTTGAAAAAGTCATGCTCTATGTCGATGAAGCACATGGTATTGGTGTGCGTGGTGAGCAAGGTTTGGGTTGTGCCGAGCAATACCAAGTGATTGATGAGATCGACTTTTTAGTTGGTGCTTTGGGTAAGGCTATGGCTTCAATTGGTGGTTATCTGATTTGTCATCCTGTAATTCGAGACTATCTCATCAATACTATGCGCCCACTGATTTTTAGTACGGCACAACCGCCAATCTGCATGGCGTGGAGTAACTTTATCTTGCAACAAGTTTTGCAGTTAAATAATTCACGTCAGCATTTACACAGTATCAGTCAGCGTTTACAGCAAGCAGTTCAGGCCAAAGGTTTTGCTTGTCCTTCAACGTCTCAAATTGTCCCTGTGATCATCGGCGATTCGAGCAAAACAGTGGAGAAGGCGAAAGCTTTGCAACAAGCAGGCTTTTATATTATGCCCGTACGACCACCGACTGTTCCGCAGCATAGTTCTAGACTACGTATTTCCTTGACCGCTCAAGTTCGCCATACTGATTTAGATCAGTTGATTCAGTTGTTGTGAGTGAGTCGTGAAAAATTCAGAGATTGATAAATCCCAAGTCGCATTGCGCTTTGCTCAGGCAGGGCAAAGTTACACTGAGCATGCGATTGTGCAAAAGCAAATTGCACGACGGCTTTTTGATTTAATTCAACATTATGCCACTAAAACGCAATTTGAGCGGGTGTTTGAAATTGGTTGTGGTTCAGGTAATTTAAGCCATTTATTGCTGAAAGATTTCCAAATTTCACACTATCTACTGAATGATTTATATCCAGAGGTACAACAACACTTTCAGGGCTATTCAAATATAGACTGGTTGTTGGGTGACATTGAACGGCTCAATTTTCCTGATGCTTTAGAGTTGATTATATCGACTTCAGCGCTACAGTGGATGACGGATCTTGATGCTGTTTTCCAGAAAGCGAATGACAGTCTGCTTGCACAAGGTCTATTTTGTTTTTCCACCTTTGGTGAACGGAATTTACAAGAAATTAAGATTTTAACGGGACAAGGCTTAGCTTATTTAAAGCTCGATCAACTACGAGAAAAATTGCAAAACCAAGGCTTTGACGTTCTACATTTGTCTGAACAAATTGAATACTTAGACTTTGCGACACCGAAACAGGTATTGCAACATTTAAAAGCCACAGGTGTCACGGCAACGGCATCTAACTTTCGTTGGACCAAGCACTCGATCGAACGTTTTTATCAAGATTATCAACAATTTGCACAACGGGATGCATCAGGTCAGATACATTATCGCCTGAGCTATCATCCTATTTATTGTATAGCACGGAGAATGCCATGACTGGATCAGTTTACTTTATCAGTGGAATAGATACAGGCATTGGGAAAACCTATACCACAGGCTATTTAGCCAAACTTTGGAATGAACAAGGCAAGAAAACCATTACTCAAAAGTTAGTGCAAACGGGCAATGTCGATGTTTCTGAAGACATTGAACAGCACCGTGAAATTATGGGAATGGGTTGGTTTCCAGAGGATGAAAGCAAGCTGACCATGCCTGAAATTTTCACTTATCCAGCATCGCCACACTTGGCCACGAAGCTTGATGGGCGCGAGATTGATTTTGAAAAAATTGAGCGCGCCACACAGCAACTGGTTGAAAAATATGAGGCGGTGTTATTAGAAGGTGCGGGTGGTTTGATGGTGCCCTTAACCACAGATTTACTCAGTATCGACTATATTGTAGCCAAGCAACTGCCTGTGATTTTGGTAAGTTCGGGGCGTTTGGGCAGTATTAATCATACTCTTTTAAGTTTAGAAGCATTGAAAAACCGTGGTTTAGAGCTCTATGCTTTGGCCTATAACCTAAATGATGAATCTCAGGATGAACTCATTTCTAAAGATACGGCATCTTATTTAAAGGGCTATTTGGCGAAGCATTTTCCACAGGCGTTGTGGATGGATATCCCTGTGTTAAAGTCATCTATATAGTCACTTAGATTCTCAAATGAAGTGCAACAGAGATTAAATTATTGGAAAGAAGCAAGATGAGCTAGCATTTTGCTTCCGACCGACCAAAGTCAAAGTTGCATCATGAACTATACTCATCTTACCCAAGAAG